>JAYVSG010000066.1:0-2897 GCA_043775535.1 Candidatus Omnitrophota bacterium | reverse complement strand
GGAATATCAAGTTGGGGAGGTTCTCGACACTCTCCGTATGTCTTTACAGAGCAGGGTGTCGCCATATTATCAGGATTGCTCAATAGTGATCGGGCCATTCAGGTCAATATTGCCATTATGAGGGCCTTTGTTAAATTAAAAGCGATTTTATCAGCCAACAAGGAATTGGCCCGGAAACTGGAACAGCTGGAGAGGAAAACAGACCGGCATGACGAGGAAATCAAGGTCATTTTTGATGCGATCCGCCAATTGATGACCCCGCTACCGGAACCCAAGAAGACCAAGATAGGCTTTATTGTAGACACGGATTAAAGGGCTGTGCCGCATAGATTTCTGTCGACAACTCTTTCTTTTGCGTCTAAGATAACCCTTCTAGATTTTTATATAAAGTATTTATGAAAGGTGTGTCATGGAGATCGGAATTGTCGGTTTGCCCAATGTCGGCAAATCGTCGCTTTTTAATGCATTGACCGGCGCGGCTGCCGCGGCGGAAAACTTCCCTTTTACGACCATTGAACCCAATATCGGGGTGGTGCCGCTTCCGGACCCCCGCATGGAGGTCTTTGCCAAGGAATGGCAATCCCAGAAATTGGTGCCTGCGGGCATCCGTTTTGTGGATATTGCCGGCATCGTCAAGGGCGCGTCCGAGGGTGAAGGCCTGGGTAATAAATTTTTGGCCAACATCCGCTCTGTCGACGCCATTGCCCACGTGGTCCGTTGTTTCAAGGACGACAATGTGGTCAATGTCATGAATGAATTGAATCCCAAGGAAGCGGCTGAGACCATTGAGACCGAGCTCCTGCTCGCTGACATCCAGCAGGCGCAAAAAGGCTTGGACAAATGGATGAAGACGGCCAAGTCCGGCGATGCCGAGGCTAAGAAGCGCGTTGAACTGCTCAATACGCTCATCAAAGGTTTTAATGACGGCATCCCCGCCCGCGGCCAGGGATTGGCCATTGAAGAATATGCGGAATTCCAGTTCCTGACGGGTAAACCGTTGTTGTATGTGGCCAATACCGACGAAGGCGATCCTGACCCTGTACTGCTTAAGCCCTTGCAGGAACGTGCGGCCAAGGAAGGTGCGGCATTGATCACATTGTGCACTAAACTCGAAGCAGAGATCGTGCAGCTGCCGCCGGAAGAACGCATGGAATATTATGCCGCCGCAGGGATCACGTCCCCGGGGCTGGCACGTTTGGCCCAGGCGGGCAAGGAGCTGCTCGGCCTGGCCTGTTTCTTTACCGCAGGCCCGCAGGAAGTGCATGCCTGGCTCATCCCCAAGGGCACCCGTGCGGTCAAGGCGGCGGGAAAGATCCACAGCGATATCGAACGCGGTTTCATCCGCGCGGAAATTTATAAATACGACGACCTCGCCAAATACGGCACCTATAAGGCCCTTCAAGAGAAGAACCTGGTGACCCTCGAAGGCAAGGACTACGAAATGAAGGACGGGGATGCGGCGCATTTCCGTTTCAGTGTGTAAATATGAGCGACGTGATATTGGTTAAAAAATTGGATGAACTTGCCCAAAGGCTGGCCGGCCTGAGGGGGTATCTTTGACCTGCCTACAAAAGAACGTGATATAGCTGATATCCAGGCACGCATGTCCGAGAGCGGGTTCTGGGACAACCAGGCGGGTGCCAACAAGATCATGCAGGAGCTTAAGGGCCTCAAGAATATCGTCGAGCCTTTCTACGACTGCACCAAGCGCATAGCCGAAGCAAAAGAATTCGTGTCGCTCTCCGAGGGTGATGAGAATCTGACGGCCCAGCTCACGGAAGAGGTTGAAAGCATTAAAGCGGTCATTGATGCCGTCGAGCTGCAAGCGGTGCTGTCGGGCCCCTACGACAATAATAATGCGCTGCTGGGGATCAATTCCGGCGCCGGCGGGACCGAATCTTGCGACTGGGCGTCGATCTTATTCCGTATGTACTGCCGTTGGTGCGAGCGCAGGGGTTTCAAATACGAGATCATGGATTATTTGGCCGGGGAGGAAGCGGGCATCAAGAGCGCGACCATCCGTGTCGAGGGTGAGAAGGCCTATGGGTATTTGAAATCGGAGAAAGGCGTGCACCGCCTGGTGCGTATTTCGCCGTTCGATTCCAATAAACGCCGCCACACCTCATTCGCCTCCGTCGAGCTTGTTCCCGAGATCGAGGATGATATTGAGGTTGCGATCGATCCGGGCGACCTGCGCATCGATGTGTTCCGGGCCTCTGGTCCGGGTGGGCAAAGCGTCAATACCACCGATTCAGCTGTGCGCATCACGCATTTACCGACGGGCCTGGTGGCGCAGTCACAAAAAGAACGTTCGCAATTACAGAACAAGATGCACGCGATGAAGGTGTTGCGTGCCCGTCTGCATGAGGTCAAGGTGCGTGAGCAGGAAGCGGTGCTGAACAAGGAAGCCGGCGACAAGCAGAAGATCGAATGGGGTTCACAGATCCGCTCCTATGTGCTGCAGCCGTACATTATGGTCAAGGACCTCCGCACCGGGATCGAGTCCAGCAACGCGCAGAAAATTTTGGATGGTGAGATAGACCAGTTCATTGAAGGCTATTTAAGGACCAAACCCGAAGACCGGGATAAAAGATTAAAGAACAGGGAGAACGACGATGTTTGATTTCTTGATCCGTAGCGGCGCTGTTGGTTCCGCCCAAAGCCATATCGACCGCCTGAACCCCAAGGTGCAGGTGCATATCCATCCGGAAGCGCCGTTGCCTTCGATCGGATTGGTCAAGAAATTGGCCGGCCGCGCCGCGGCGATCTGTGCTCTGGAATCCAAGATTTCGGCGCTCTCCGACGCACAATTGACGGCCAAGACGGCTGAATTCAAGGCCAAGATCAGCACGGTCATCGGCAAGGTGAAGGGTGAATACGACCGGCTCACGGAAAGG
>JAYVSG010000065.1:0-7632 GCA_043775535.1 Candidatus Omnitrophota bacterium | reverse complement strand
GGTACATTTGCAGCCAGAACGCAGGATAGCCGATGACCAAGAACAGGGTCGGCAGATGGGACAGAGGGATGTTCAATTGACTGAATGGACGGCGAAGCGCCATAGGACATAGGCCATCGTTATAAAAATAAAATAATAATTCATCGGTCGATGCTCCGGAATGCTTCAACCATATTGCGGCCGTACACTTCAGGGGCATAATATCCCAAGTACCTGTGCCGGCTGCTCTCACCCATCTTCTTGCGCAGGGCCTGATCAGCAGCCAACGTCAAGATATTCCGCGCCAGTAAAGTTTCATTGCCTTTCTCAAATAGAAGACCGTTGACCTTGTCCTCGATGATCTCGGGGATCGTCCCCTCAATGGAGGCGACGACCGGCAGGCTTTCCGCCATTGCATGCAGAAGCACTAGACCGAACACATCCCTATGCGTCGGAAAAATGAAAATATCAGAACTGCGATAACACAGGGTGCGCCCCGGCACGTCCCCCACATAACCGACATAGGTGACATTCTGCTCAAGATGATGTTCCTTGATGAAAGCATCCATTTGCGCATGTAATTCCGGTGACTCGATCGGCCCACCAAAGGTGAAATGCACCTTGGGGTTCGCCTTGATAACGATGGGGATGGCTTTCAACGCCGTCCAAATGCCCTTGGTCACACTTAGAAAAGAAAAATACAAGACCTCGACAGTATCCTTGTCCTTCTGCACGGTGACCAGCACATCCACGCTATCCTCGACGCTGCCTGGCACGACCACGATACGCTTGGGGTCATAAAATGGGGTATAATCAACCCGCACCTTCTCCCCCATGACAATGATGGCATGCGTGATAGAAAGCAACTGTCCGATGAGCACGCGCAATACCGGACCTGCCGATGCATGGAGCTCCGGCAGGTACTGCCCCATGTCATGCAGGACAATGCGGCGTCCCAACGCCCATCCGGTGACACAAAAAAGATAATCTTTCAAGAAGGGCATTTTATCAAAACTCATATTGAACAGGACATAACGCGGGCGCTTAGTGATGATGCGCCCGACAAATTGCAACCAATACCGGACCATCTTGAATATCTTGTCCGGCGTGATCCTTTTATGCTTGGCATACGACCAGAACTTCATGTCGAGAAAGGTGATGTCGAAAGTCGTGACAAAGGAAGACTCCATCAGCATCTTATACATCATGCTGTGGCCAAAATTGGGTGGAGGCAATATGCCGCAGACCAATATTTTCACCCTATCAGCCATGTGCCGCCCCTTCCTGGGTATACAGGGCCAGTGCCTGTTCCAGACTTGTCCTAGCTTCCCACCCCAATCCGACCCGGGCCTTATCGCAAATGATGGGCGACAGAGGAACATCCCCGGAAGCGCCCTGAAGCTTTAACACCGATGATGATCCTGTCCAGGCAATGATCTTGCGGGCCAGGTCTTCCAAGGCGACCGGTTGGCCAGCGGCAATATTGAATACGCCCCTGGCCTGAGGATGACCGATCGCCGCTTCCAAGGCGTCGATCATATCCTCCACATAAATGAACTGCAGCGGCGTACGCGAAGGGATGGTCAATTCAATGTCCTGATTCTGCCTAGCTTTCTGGAAGAAGATGGGAAGTACGGCCTTAAGCGCCTGGCCCGGGCCGATGATATTCGCGGACCTTAATATTACCAACCGTCCGCCCTTAAAGAAATCCAAACAGATCTGCTCCGCCTTCAATTTGCTGATCTCATACGAAGCTTGGGGTGCAAGCGGGGAATCCTCGGTCAAAGGCAGGCCCTCCTGCTTATACACCTTAGCCGTGGACAGGTACACGAACAGTTCCGGACGCACCGCATCCAACAAATGCCGCGTACCTTCTACATTCAGCGCTTCATACAGATCACTGTCTTTATCGCCGACATTGGTAATATTATACGCAGCAAGATGGATGACCGCATCGAATGACTGGTCTAGGATGAATGGTTTGGCAAGATCCTGTTCAATATAAGCGGCCATGCCGGAAATATCAGCCGACCTACGGCTGGAGAGGCCAACGACCTTATGCCCGCCTTTAATAAGGCGCGTGCACAGGCCGCGCCCAACAAAACCGCTGGCTCCGGTGACGAGGATGTTCATTTCTTGGTCTTTTGTTCCAATTTCTGCATCAGGACCGTGGCCCTGAACAGGGACTCAAATGATCCCGCATCGGTCCAGGGGGACTTAAGGATGGAATGGGACAGGACACCCTGCTGTGCATACATGGAAAGCACGTCGGTGATCTCGTACTCACCGCGAGGGCTCTTTTTCAATTGCTTCAAATGGGCGAACACATCGGGAGTGAACATCCAAAGGCCCGTGTTCACATAATTGGAACGGGGACTCTTGGGCTTCTCAACAATGCCGGTGATCTGCTTGCCCTTAAAGGTGACAACCCCGTAATGCTCGGGGTCCTTGACCTTGGCGACCAGGATCTTGGCCTTGAAACGGCCTTTACCCTTCTTAAAATCATCCACAAAACGCGACACATCCTCGCTCACCACATTGTCACCCAGGATGACCATAAATTCCTCATCGCGCACAAAATCTTCCGCCAGCAAAAGCGCCGCGCCGGTGCCACCGCTGCCCTCCTGGATCTCGTAACTAAAATGCGCGCCCCACTGCTTTCCGGAACCAAGGAGCCTGAAAAAATCCCCGATATGTTCCCCACCGGTGACAATGAGGATGTCCTTGATCCCGGCCTTAATGAGGGTTTCCAGCGGATAAAAGATCATCGGCTTCTTATAGACGGGCAGTAAATGTTTATTGGTCACATTGGTCAACGGACGAAGCCTTGCGCCTGTACCACCGGCTAGAAGAACGCCTCTCATTTCTTTTCCCCCCAATAACCGGCAGCGTACCGCTTGTCCATCTTGTCCTTGACACCGCGCCACCAGGGTTCATTCGCCTTGTACCAGGCCACTGTCTTTTCCAGACCCTGTTCAACGGTGTTGCGCTGTTCCCATCCCAACTTCTTGATCTTGGAACAGTCCAAGCTATACCTAAAATCATGCCCAGGACGGTCCTGCACATATTTGATGGACGACTCATCCTTGTCCATGAGGTGAAGGAGTTTCATGGTCAGCTCAATATTGGTCAATTCCTGCTCGCCGCCGATATTATACACCTCGCCATTGATGCCACGGCCGATCAAGAGGTCGATGCCGCTGCAATGGTCTTCCACATAGAGCCAGTCCCGGATCTGTTTGCCTTCGCCATACACCGGTACCTGATGACCATCGAGAAGATTGGTGATGAATAAGGGAATAACCTTCTCCGGATAGGCTTGCGGACCATAATTATTGGACGCGCGGGTGACAACGACCGGCAGCCCATAGGTGACAAAGAAACTGTAGGCCAGGCGGTCACCCCCTAATTTGGAAGCGGCATAGGGATTGCGTGGTTTAAGCTCGGAACTTTCCGTAAAACTCCCCTCCAGGATCTGGCCGTACACCTCGTCCGTCGACACCTGGATGAAACGCTCGAGGCTGTTGAGCCCGCGGGCCTCCTGTAAAAGCACATATACCCCAAGGACATCGGTCTTCAAGAATGAATCCGGGTCGCTGATGGAGCGGTCGACGGCCGATTCTGCCGCGAAATTCACGACCACCTGTGCCCCTTGCATGGCCTGCTTGACCGCTCTGGGATCACAGATATCCCCCTTGATGAAATTGAACCCAGGATATTTCTCCATACCTTTGATGCTCAATGGATTACCGGCATAATTCATCTTGTCGAGGACGGTCACCTCGATGTCTTTATGATGGGCATAGAGATAATGGACAAAATTTGAGCCGATAAAACCAGCAGCCCCAGTGATAAGGTATTTCTTACGCGGCATGAAGCAGATCCCTTCTATAGGCAAGCGTTAGACCGAATAATGTCCAAAAAGGGATCGCATAATAAGGCAGTTCAAGGATCAAAAGGAAATTGGCAGCCATCAATCCGTAAATGATCATCCCCGAAAGCAATATCCCGGTCCAGGAACGCGCCTTAATAAAATCCCTGACCAGACCCGCAAGCACAGTGAATATGACAATGATGGCCACAAGCCCGACGATCCCTGCCCGGTAGATCAAATGCAGGAATGAATTATGCGGCGTTATCCACCCATCCCTTGACCATTCTGTCGAAGCCCATGTCATGATCTCAATGTTCTTAGAACGCTGCGGCCAGCCCATGCCCACCCCGAACAGACTCTTTTTTCTCCAGAGTTCCCTGAGCATATCTTCCCAGATCAATACCCTGAACGTTATGTTATTATAAGCGATCTCCTCACTACGGCTCCGGGTCCTCCCGTTGGTGATGCTCGGAGCAGGCTGATCATTTTTCCGAATATCCTGACCCGCACCCATCGCATGGAACGCCGACCCGGGCACATTCCTTTGTATTTGCTCAACCGGCATACTCACGGCCGTTGGAGATAAAGAAAATAGCTCCCAGAAATTGGGTTCTTCGAGGCTAATATTTCTTACTTCGCTCGGAAGAGGATTGTAAAGATTCACCGCCAATTTTTGTGGAACAAACGAAGATTCCTTTTCCCGGATTATTTCTTTAACTTCTTTATAGTTCTGCAGGGATTTCAACGGTGTCAAAAGCGTCTTCAATCCTCCCTTGTCGGCAAAATACACAGCACCCGTTAAAAAGAAAACCCCGCACAGACACGCCATTAATATCTTCTGGCCTTTGATGACATTTGAGAAATATCTCGCGTACATGAATATGTAATAAAATGTGGCGATGCTGCTGGATACCAACCAGGTTCTCGCACCCGACAAGAAAGACGCATACGGCCATAAGGCCACAAAGAACATACCCAATATGTACCGCCACGGGTTTGAAACTCGAGCAAACAGTACGACCAGCAGCATGATAAAATAAATGAATGAGAAATAACCCAATTTATTCATGAAGCCCGCTAGAAATAGAACAATCACCATCAGGGCCCATTTATGTGGTGAAACGAAGAACGGTCGATAGAAAGAATACATAAAGAATGCAAATACCGGATAAAAGAAAAGTACGGCATTCCTAAACGCCAACGCTTGCCTGTCCATGCGAAAATAATCGCACACTGTCCATATAAGGATGGAGCTTAAATATAAAAAAAAGAGACGGTGCCATATGTTCAGCTTTATCCTGCCAGACACGATCAGCCCAACAGCTATCAGCAAGCAGATAAAAAGGAGGATCTCGCCGATAAAGATAGGGAAATTAAGGAATGGCAGGGAAAGATGAAGTTTGGAGAAATGAACAGGGAAAATGGAAGCCAGCAGGCAATATGCCCCTATCAGGCTTAGTCCCGTCATTTCCAAAAGATATTCTTTATGTTTCAACATTATATCCGTTCTTTAAAAAGCCTGGTGATCCACACCACCTTGAAAGGCAGCAGAATAGTTCTCATATTGTGTTTTGATCTTCTTGTAAAATACATACGGCAGAAAACTGAACAGGAACGGCACCCACATTTTTCTGAATGTGCCTAAATGGGGCTTCATCCTCTGCCGTGCAAGCCCACCATTACCTTGCTCCCAATGCAGCACCGCATATTGATAATCAATGATCGCCTTTCTGATGGCGATCTCTCCGGCGTAATCCTTGGTGAATGCCGGCCATAGTGCAGCGAACTTGGCCAGCAGCATCGATTCTTCCTTGGGGAATAACTCCTTCTTCTTGGCCGTCCAACTTTCGTCATGCATACGGCGTTTGGCCAGCACCTGGTCCACATATGCGACCGGGCCCAGGAAGGCGATGCGCATGAACAGGTCAGCATCCTCGACCATGTGGAAGCGTCCGTCAAACCATTCCCCCGCCTGCTGTAAAGCATCCCGACGGACCATCACCGTCGGCATCGGCAGCACATACCGGCGCAGGAGCGAACGAAAAATATCACCGCGGGGTGCATTGCCGCGGGGGTACAAGCGGAACGAACGCCCCTGGTCGTAAAAGAACAATGCATCCGAATAAACCATCATGGCTTTAGGGTCCGCTTCCATGGCCGAAACTTGCCGGGCTAATTTTTCAGGACACCAAAGATCATCGCAATCCAGGAAGGCGATATACTCCCCGGCTGCCCTGGCCATGGCCAGGTTGCGCGCTGCACCCAAGGGGACTGTCTCTGCATTACGAAAATATTTCAGGCGCGCATCACGGCTTTGGGCGATCTTCGGACTTTCATCCGTCGAACAATTATCAAAAAAGATGATCTCCCAATCCGTGAAGGTCTGCGCGTACACACTGTCGATCGCCGCCGCCAGGTAACGTGCTGAATTGTAACAATTCATGATCACGCTGACCTTAGGGGAGCTGCTCACCATATCTTCCACGGGGCCTTGCCGCTTTCCCACATGCCTTCGAGCAAGAGGTAATCCCGGTAGGTGTCCATGCATTGCCAGAATTCTTCATGCTTGTACATGGCCACCTTCCCCTGGGCGGTCAATTTCTCCATGGGAGCTTCTTCCAATTCTTCATTCTTCTTCAAATGGGCAAAGATCTCGCGCTTGAACACAAAGAAACCGGCGTTGACGTATTCTTCGATCTGCCGCTTTTCCTTCCAGGCCGCGACCTTGCCCTTCTTGTCCACCTGCACTGTGGCAAAACGGGAAATAGGATGGACGCCGGTAAAGGTGGCTGTCTTCTTTTGCGCCCGGTGATAGGCCAACAATTTGTCCACATTGACATTGGCCACGCCGTCGCCGTAGGTGAGCATGAATTCTTCCCCGTGCACGTAGGGTTCCACCAATTTGAGCCGGCGGCCCTTGGGCGTTTCCGGTCCTGTATCGACCAGGGTCACCTTCCAATCCTCGGCGTGCGTATTGTGGTGCAGGGTCTTTTCCTTGGAATTCAGATGGATGGTAAAATCATTGTTCATGTATTCATAGTTGAGAAAATACTGGCGGATGTATTCCTGCTTGTACCCAAGGCAGAGCACGAAATCATTAAAACCGTAGGAGGCATACATCTTCATGATATGCCAAAGGATGGGCCGCCCGCCGATCTCGATCATGGGTTTGGGCCTGTATTCGGTTTCTTCCCGGAAACGGGTGCCGCGGCCGCCGCAAAAGATGACTACTTGCATATATGCTCCTTTAAAGACCTTTGGGGTCCCACGTATACGGTACTGTTTTATCTTCCAAAGCGACCTGGACGGATTCCGCAGGATCATGCGGGATATCACTGCAATTGGCGATCATAGCAGGACTTTGACCCACACAGGCAAAGCCGTACCATATGTCCGCCGGGATGCGCACCAATTGGTAATTGTCCTCGCCCATCAATACTTCTTGGACCTTGCCGCAGGTGGCACTGACCTTACGGCCGTCATACAGCACCAGCTTAATGTTACCCCGGGGCACGGCAAAATGCTGGGTCATCTTTAGGTGCTTCTTCCAGCCCTTGACCACACCGGGATTGGTGACGGAGAAATAGACCTCCCCGAAACCCTTGAAGAGAGGGTCGTCCGAACGCAGCATGCGCATGACCTGCCCGCGTTCATCACAGAATATCTTTAACGGCCTGACCTCAACCCCGTCGATCATACGTTCCTATCCTTTGGCCCACGCGAGACCGCGTTCACGGGCTTTCAGTACATAGCTGTTGATCTGCAGAGCGGTGAACTCC
>JAYVSG010000064.1:0-5440 GCA_043775535.1 Candidatus Omnitrophota bacterium | reverse complement strand
CCCTTGGGATCAAGGTCGGCCATGCGCACCGACGATGTTTCACTGTCCGTGAAATACAATTTCTTCCCATCCGTGGCTATCCCGCTAGTCTGCGCCAGGGAGCTCTCGGTCAATTTGCCATCCACGATATTTTCCTTACCGCTGCCTGCAAAATTCCTGATCGTTCCCCGGTTCAGGTCCATCATCCATATCTGATGTGTCCCTGCCATGGCAATGTACAATTGACCCTCGATCAATACGAGGTCCCAGGGAGAACTTAAAGGAACACGTGTGGCCTCCCCTTTAGGCATACGTTCAAAACCCTGTGCGCCCGTCCCTGCAATGGTCGTCACTGTCTTATTGACCAGGTCCGCGCGGCGTATCAAGTGGTTCTGCGTATCTGCGATATAAAGGTAATTATTGGCATAGGCCATACCCTGCGGGCCAAAGAATTCCGTCTCATCGAACCTTCCATCCTTTGTACCTGCGGCTCCACTGCCGATCACTTGGCTGATCTGCCCTGCCAGGTCCGTCACTACAATCCGATTATGTCCTGAATCCGCAATGAACAACCTTTTCCCCTCAGGATCAGCCGTGATCTTGCCCGGAAATTCCAGGATGGTCTTTACTCTCTTATTCTTTTCTAAGGAAAGTGTCAACGGCTTGCGGTCTATTTTCTTATCGAATTGCGGAACGGCGGCCTGCAGCGCAGCATCCATGGGTGCAAATACCCCTTCACCTGATTTACGGGCAATGGTATTACCGTCGGGGTCGATAAGCACCAAGGTCGGCCAGGAATTGGCGGAATAGGCACCCCAAGCCTCCAGCTCAGGGTCATTCACCACCGGATGCTCGATGCCATAACGCAAGACTGCTTGACGTATATTGGCCGTATCACTTTCCGCATTGAATTTTGCAGAATGGACACCGATCACGACCAATTCATTGGGATATTTTTCTTCCAGCTTATGCAGATCAGGAATGATGTGCTGGCAATTGATGCAGCAATAGGTCCAAAAATCCAGGAGGACGAATTTGCCGTGCAGCTCTTTAAGGGTCAGGGGTTTCTCAACATTGAGCCAGTCAAGGCCGGATGGGAGCTCCGGAGCAGGCATCTTTGCGGCAAATGCAGGAGCAAAAGACGAACACAATAGCAGAACGGCCAAGAAGAAATTCATGCACCCTCACAATGACCCTTACTTCGGCCCGATCATATCTTCCGGACGGACGACCTCGTCGAATTTCTCTGCCGTCAAAAGCCCCAGGGCCACCACCGCCTGCTTCAAGGTGATGTTCTCAGCAAAGGCTTTCTTGGCCACCTTGGCCGCATTATCATAACCGATGTGCGGGTTCAATGCGGTGACCAGCATCAAGGAATTATCCAAATGCTTTTTAATATTACCTTTATTAGGCTCTATACCGACAACGCAATGCTCAGTAAAACTTTCGCAAGCGTCTGAGATCAAGCGGATGGAATTAAGCACATTGAACACGATCACCGGTTTATAGACGTTAAGCTCAAAGTTACCGCTTGCCCCGCCCATCGTGACCGCGGTGTGGTTGCCAAACACCTGCACGCACACCATGGTCATGGCCTCGCATTGAGTCGGATTCACCTTACCCGGCATGATGGATGAACCTGGTTCATTCTCAGGCAGATGCAGCTCTCCTATCCCTGAACGCGGACCAGAACCAAGCCAACGTATGTCATTGGCGATCTTGAACAAGGAAACAGCCAAGGTGTTAAGCACGCCGCTTAACTCGACCAAGGCGTCGTGTGCGGCCAGGCTTTCAAATTTATTGCGGGCAGTCTTGAACTGTTTACCCGTGATGGCGGCGATCTTGGCTGCCGACTTAACGGCGAATTCCGGATGCGTGTTCAATCCAGTACCAACAGCTGTGCCGCCCAGTGCCAATTCATACATCCTAGGCAACGCCCCTTCAATGCGGTCAAGCCCATTGCTCAATTGCTGGACATAACCGGAAAATTCCTGCCCCAACGTCAATGGCGTGGCGTCCATCAAATGCGTGCGGCCTATCTTGATGATGCCGTCGAATTGATGGGCCTTGCTCTTCAGAGCATCCCGCAATTTCTGCACCATAGGCAGCAGGCGGCGGTGTGTCTCTTCGATCACCGCGATGTGCATGGCGGTCGGGAACGTGTCATTAGAAGACTGGGCTTTATTGACATCATCATTGGGATGGACCGGCTTCTTACTGCCGATAACCCCTCCGGACAATTCAATGGCGCGATTGGAAATAACTTCATTCGCATTCATGTTGGTCTGGGTGCCGGAACCGGTTTGCCAGACAACCAATGGGAAATGGGCGTCCAGCTTGCCATCGATCACTTCATCAGCCGCCTTCACGATCAGATCGGCCTTGTCCGCAGGCAACAAACCCAACTCTTTATTGGTCAGGGCCGCAGCTTTCTTCAGGATGCCCAGAGCACGGATGAATTCCTTAGGGAACCTGTCCCCTCCGATCTTGAAATTCTCGATCGAACGCTGAGTCTGCGCACCCCAATAGGCCGACGAAGCAACCTTCACTTCTCCCATGCTGTCTGTTTCAATGCGATGGTCCATAGCTTTCCTTATTTGATCGGGGCAATGCCCGCCAGATCACCGACCACGTTGGTCAGGTCTGAACCCGCAGGGACAATGACCTTGGTATTATTGGCCAGGGCTTTTTCCATGGCTTCCAGGCGGCGCAGCACCTGCGCATTACCTGTGAAATATTTATTGGCCGCTTCATTGACCAGCTGGATGGCTTCAGCCTCACCCTGGGCTTCCAAGATGCGGGCCTGCTTGATCCCTTCGGCCTTCTTGATCTCAGCGCGCTTCTGGCCGTCCGCAGCAGTTTCCGTTGCTGTCGCAAAATCTACAGCAGCGATCTTCTCGTTCTCGGCCTTGACGACCTTGTTCATGGTCTCTTGCACGTCCTTGGGGGGGTCGATCTCTTTCAATTCGGTACGGACAATTTCCAGACCCCATTTACCGGTCTCGCGTCCCAAAATGGTATACAGGTCGGTATTGATGCGTCCGCGCTCGCTGTTGGCACTCTTCAAGGTCATGGTGCCGATGATGTTGCGCAGGGTCGTGCGCGCCAGGTTGACGATCTGCCATTGGTAATTACCCACATTGTACTGGCAATTCTTGATGCTTTCTTCATCGGTCTTGACCTTGTAATACACCTGCGCATCGACCTTGGCGTTCAAATTATCGTTGGTGATGATCTCCTGCGGTTCGGCATCCACCATCTGTTCCGTGATATTGACCATATAGATGTTCTCGATCACGGGAATGATCCAATTGAAACCCATATGGGCGAAACGATTGTATTTACCCAGGCGTTCGATCAGCCCCCGGTGCGTCGGACGAACGATGCGGATGCCGAAGATGAAGATCATGACCGCTGCCATGCCGATAATGGGTAAGAATTCCATAACATCCTCCTGGATTCCCGCTTTCGCGGGAATGACACTTGTTAGTTTCTTAATAAATAATTGGTGACCAAACGCACACCGGCGCCGGTAGCGCCGTGACCAAAATACATACGGGAAGCACCATCGACATAGGAAGAACCGGCAATGTCCAAATGGGCCCAGGTGGTGTCATTGGTGAACTGGCGCAGGAATTCAGCCGCCGTGCATGCCCCGCCGCCCTTCACGTTGCTGGTATTCTTTAAGTCTGCGATCGGCGACTTGATATAATCCCTGATCTCCGCATAATTGGGCAACTGCCACGCGCGATCATCGGTATCATTGGCCGACTTGAGCAGTTGGCCGGCAAAGGCATCATCATTCGAAACAAGGCCGGAATAATCAAAGCCTAAGGCCACCACACAGGCACCGGTCAAGGTGGCCAGATCAATGATCCGGCCGGGTTTATAATTCTTGACCATGTAGGCAATAGCGTCGGCCAGGACCAGGCGCCCTTCCGCATCGGTATTCCCGATCTCAACGCTCTTGCCAGCATATCCGGTAATGACATCGCCCGGCTTATACGCGGCGGAACCGATAGAATTTTCGGCGATCCCGAGCACGAACAAGAGATTCTTCTTTATCCCCAGGGCCAGCGTGTTCTTCAAAATACCGCACACCGCCGCAGCACCGGCCATGTCGATCTTCATGGTCTCGATCCCACCGGTAGGTTTCAAGTTAAGACCTCCAGTGTCAAAGGTCATACCCTTGCCGATCACAGCCGTATAGGCCTCACCTTTTTTACCGCCATTATATTGGACGATGACAAGCTTCGGCTCTTTATTGCTGCCCTGATTGACCGCCAGATGCAAATTCAGGCCTTGGGCCTTGAGTTCTTTTTTATTAAGCACCTTGAGGGAAGCACTCCGACTCCCCTTGAGCAGGTCCCGCACCACCTTCTCAAGATAAACAGAGGTGATGGTGTCGGCATTGTCATTGACCAAGTCACGTGCCAATTGAACCCCACCGCACACCGCGATGGCCTCATTGTAGGCGAGCTTATGTTCGGTGACGATGACGACATTCTTGTCCTTAACGCTTTTATCGTCCTTAGACTTGCTCTTATACTTGTCCCAGGAATAGG
Source organism: Candidatus Omnitrophota bacterium (assembly GCA_043775535.1). Lineage (GTDB taxonomy): Bacteria > Omnitrophota > Gorgyraeia > Zapsychrales > Fredricksoniimonadaceae > JACQQW01. Next base: position 896 of record JAYVSG010000064.1, on the reverse strand, counting down.
TGCCGATCAAAACTCCTTCGATAATGGCCTTGATGCTGGCCTCATCAGAGGTATGCGGCACCAGCTCCACTTCCTTGACATTCTTAAGCAGCGACGATTGGAACACCCGGCGCACCTGGATGCGCAGATCGGTCAGGGACAATTTGTCTGCCTTCCCCAAACCGGCAAAGACCAATACCTTTTTGCCGTCGAGCACAGGGAATACTTCCCCCTTTTCCAGCTCTCTCTTCAGGCGCAGGTCTTTTTGCGCAGAGGTCAAAAGGATGATGCTGGCTTCTTTATCGTTCTTGGCTCTTGGACGGAATGTGATCACGCTTAGGTCCTCTGCTCAATGGGCACATAATTGCGCTCCGTAGAGCCTGTATAGATCTGGAACGGACGGCTGATCTTGGTGGTGGGATCCTCGATCATTTCCTTCCAATGCGCAACCCAACCGGGCATACGGCCGATGGCGAACATCACCGGGAACATCTTAACCGGGATGCCGATGGCCTTAAGGATGATGCCGCTGTAAAAATCCACGTTCGGGTACAATTTGCGCGAAATGAAATAATCATCCTTGAGCGCCGCCTCTTCCAACTTCTTGGCGATATCTAAGAGCGGGTCGTGGATGCCCATCTTGTTTAAAAGTTCATCCGCCTTTTGCTTGATGATCCTGGCACGCGGATCGAAATTCTTATACACGCGATGGCCGAAGCCCATGAGCTTGAAACCGCTGGCCTTGTCCTTGGCCTTGGCCACATAGCTTTCCACACTGGCACCGCTGGCATTGATCTCTTCAAGCATCTCGATCACCGCCTGGTTCGCCCCGCCGTGCAAAGGACCCCAGAGGGCACAGACACCGGATGAGATGGACGCATACAGATTAGCATGGGAACTGCCGACCAAACGCACCG
>JAYVSG010000063.1:0-4395 GCA_043775535.1 Candidatus Omnitrophota bacterium | reverse complement strand
GGTAGGCATACAGCCCTAAATGTTTATACCGCTTCATTCCCGCCGGCACTTCTGAATTGCGGTTATACGGAATGGGCGCACGGGAAAAATAGAGCGCATATCCCTGGGCATCCACCACGCATTTGACCACATTCGGATTCAAGAATTCCTCTTCCGAAGATATTTCCTTGATCACGGTGCCCATGGGACAGTACGGGTCATTCTTCAAAAGAACAGCAAGGTCGTCAATGGTCTTGGGATCGATGAACGGCTCATCCCCCTGGATATTGACCACGATATCAAATTCCAATTTAGCAATGGCCTCGGCAATACGGTCCGAACCCGACGGGTGCTTGGGATCGGTCATGACCGCCCTGGCACCAAAACCTTGCGCCACCGTGAGGACATCCGGGTGGTCGCAGGCGATCAGGACATCATCCAGGGCCTTGCATGCCTTGGCTTTTTCCCACACATGCTGCACCACAGGCTTTCCTGCCAAAGCGGCCAGGACTTTCATGGGAAAACGTGTCGATGCATATCGCGCGGGAATGACACCGATCGCCTTCATCACAACTTAACCGCTTGCTTCAATTCATCCAATTCGACAGCCACCGCGCCCATCTTGCCGACCACGACCCCGGCGGCATAATTGGCAATGTCCGCAGCTTTGCGTTTGTCCGCACCTGCGGCCAGACATAAGGCAAATACGGAGATGACCGTGTCCCCGGCACCGGAAACATCGTAGACCTCACGGGCCCGTGTCGGGATCGGGAACGGATGCCTGTTATTCTCAAAAACATACATGCCGTGCTCACCCAAGGTGATAAGCAGGGACTCAATGCCCAAATACGCCAGAAGACCACGGCCATTGGCGATGATCTCTTCTTTCTTATCCAGCTTCTGGGAAATAATACCAAATGTCTTACGGGTCTCGGCCGGAATGGCCATCAGGGCCGTTTCAGCTTCTTTTTTATTGGGGGTAATGCAAGTGGCCTGGCCATAGGCGCGCAGGTCTTCCAATTTCGGGTCCACCACGACGGGAATCTTGTGCTTGAACGCAAGTTCATGCACCTGGGCAAGCAGGCCCATGTCGACCATGCCCTTGCCGTAATCCGATATGATCACCGCTTCATACGTGCTGAAGGTGCGGCGCAGGAAAGGCAGGATCTTGTTCTTCTTGACCGCATCCTCCCCTGTGGTGGGCGGCGTCTCACGGTCCACACGCACCACCTGCTGGTGCTGAGCGATGATGCGGGTCTTGAAGATGGTATCCATCTTTTTGTCAATGAAGACACCGTTGGTATGGATCTTGCGGCGGACCAATTCTTTCTTGAGGATGGCCCCTTCGATGTCGTCTCCGACCTTGCCGACCAGGGTCACGTCCGCACCCAGGCTGCTCAGGTTATTGGCCACATTGGAGGCTCCGCCAGGAGTAAAGAACGACTCATTTTGCAGGACGATCGGCACCGGCGCTTCGGGTGAAATGCGGCTGACATGGCCCTTGATATAGCGGTCCAGGACCAGGTCCCCGATCACAAGCAGGCGCTTGCCCTTGAATTTAGCGATAGTATTTATGTATTTATTCATAAGTGAATGGCTTTCCAAGGGTTAGCCAAAGAAGCGGTCATTGTAACACAGTTTGGAAGGGGCGTCAATTCAAACAGGCAGGGCTGGGGCTATTACGTGGCGCTGGCAGCAAGGGATGGCTGAAGCGGAGCCGCATCCCTTAATTCGCTTAAAATAGGCGTGCTTAACAGAGGCCTGATATCAAGGATGACCGGGATTAGACCTTCGATCCCTTCTAAAAGCTTCATATCCTGCTGAAGTACGGGCAAAGGAACCCCCTTGCCGTCCCGCTTGATATTCAAGTCCAGGTTGGCGGCGTTTAAGTCGATACCACCGACATCCCTAGAAGGTGTAAGGCTCGCGGCTTTCTTAGGAGCAGTCTCCATCTTTGCCCTCAAGACTTCGCGCTGATCCTTGAATTTTTTGTGCAAAGCTTCAAATTCAGATTTCAATTGTGCATTTTCTGGCATAATAAAACGAGGATTAGCCAAGAATGAAGTGATGTCGTAAAGACCCCCACTGACAATGTAGTGACTGTCCCATCCCTTTTCTTGGGTGTGCTTTAAGTTGACTTTTAATGACTTGGCTTGAGTTTCCAGGCTGTATTGCAGAAGTCCGGACGCCTGTTGTTGTAATTGTGCACGTAAAGTCTCATCACCATTGGAAAGTTGTTTCACTTTATTCCGGATTACTTCATCCAGATTGCTCAAGCTAATCAGATATTTAGTAGTACCATTGCGCACGTCATCGATCTCATATTTCCAAGTCTTCATCAAATCTTCCATCTCGCCGCGGGCCAATATCTGAACAGACGGCGCGCCTTTATCCTCGATCTTGAAAATATCAGCTAAATGTTTGATAAAAGAATTCAGAATGTGCTCATCATACGGGGACACCGCACCTTGGGAGCGCACCTCTTCACGACGTTTCATTAAACTTTCCAATATGTCCCGACCAGCCATATCCACTTCGTTGACAGATTTAAAGGGTCCGTTACTTAATTGTGTCCCCCGACCTAATTGAGACCATTTCTCTTCAAGAGATGGCGTATAAAATGCCTTTGCCAAAAAGAGACGTGAATATCTCTTACCAGTTGATCTCTCCTGAACAATGATCTTGTTCGGCTCAGTCGTCATATCCCATTGACGATTACGGATCTCTCTCCGATGATCCTCTTCTTTCTTTCTCTCCGCCATGATCTCTGGATGGGCTTTCTCCCAAAGCTCACGCTCCTCACTTGCTTTCTTATCGGCTAGCCATCGTGCCTGCCTTTCCTCGTCCCGTCGATCTGTTGCATAAACTAAATATTCCCCCGTTAACCAGAGGCCGGTAATAACGGCCACAGTCGCGACAATATTAGGATGCCGCCCACTCCAAGTGCGGACATTGGACCATAACCCCGATATCATGGCTTTATCGAGCTTTGATCTCACAGGTTTTTCATTAGAACGTTCTTTAGGCATATCTTTCATGAATCGTGTCAGAATATTATCTAATCGCCCTGGCAAAGCCAAGCTAAAGATCGCATCTCCCGGCGCAGACATTTTAGAATCAAAATCAGGATTCTGAGCGCGCAGCATTTTGAAGACTTCAACCAGATCCTGTTCACGAAATGCCTGACTTAGAACATCTACAACGTTCTTATTGAGGCTGGACATCCCAAAATTAGTCAACTTTACGCTCTTGCCAACTGGGTCACTTAACCCGGCGGGAGATAATTGATTAGCCTCCATAAATACATCCTGCTCAAAACTAGGAAGCGCAAAAAGGTTGATCACATCTTGATATGTCATGCTTGGCCGTTGCGGAACGTATTCAATATACTTCACGCTGGTTGATGATGCCGACTTCGCAAAGGCTTCTGCCAAGGGCATCCCAAAGGGGGACGAGCGAGGCACAACATAACTAAGCCGCAAAGGTAATTCTTTTTCACCCACCTTTGCATCCGGATCGACCGCAGGATAGAATCTTTTTAATAATGCAACAAACTCATCAACACGCTGGGCATTATAACCAGCCTTGGCCAGAAAACTTCGCAAAGATTGCCCTGGAGATAAATTCAAATATTGATTCAGGAATTGATATTTCCCTTCACCTCCGATCAATACGACCTCACCTTGCTTTAAAGGGGCTTTAATGCTCTTAATGCCGGGATTAAGCTTTAATATCCAGTCGACTGCCGTTTGGTCCTTCGTATCTACCCCAGCTATATTCATCAGGTCTTCTGCCGTTTGGCCATCACGAAAGACCTCATATCCCCCAGCAGCACCCCCATTGGCCATCGTTTTCAAAGTTCCTGCAGCCCTTAAAGCTGACCGTTGAATAGCGATCTTGGACTCTACTCGTGTCAGGTCCACATTTGGATAATTGTACCACTGCTCCTGAATTTGCTGGACGCTCCGCTCCACAGCAGGAGCAGGGGCAGAAAAAGTGGTTACCGTCGGAGCTCCTGCCAACGCCAGTAATGCAGTAAGTTTAGCCGACCGCAAAAGATTTGAGTTCCAGGCCCTTATCGCCGCACTTGCGCCAGAACTTTTCCTTTGGCCTTGAGAAACATCCACCGTCACTGCATCGATATGGGATACTGTCCCTGCCAAGCTTGTCATTGCTGAACTGGTATCTAACTTTTCATATCGTGTCTTATCTGCACCTATGGCCCCGCCAGAGAAATACTTCCTGGGGATGGTCTCCTTAGTATAGCGATCCACATCCTCCTTGATATAATTAAAAACGCCCTTCTTGAAGGCCTGGGCATATTTCTGCCATATCTCTTCAGCCGCCTTGGGATCGTCGTGGTTAACGCCCTTGACCTTGCTCTTATCCATGTAGATCTTAGACAAAAAACTTTCC
>JAYVSG010000062.1:0-2275 GCA_043775535.1 Candidatus Omnitrophota bacterium | reverse complement strand
ACCGCAGCACGTATTCGGTCATGCCATGGGCGGGTATATGAGGCAGAGGAGCTTTATCATATTGATCTACAAAGTAGGGGAAACTGAGCAAATTATTTTGGGTATCATAAATGGCAATATAGAAATTTTCCGCCGGCATGAGTGTCCCAAGGGTTTTATGAATCGAAGCAAAAAGGTCATTGAGCGAGATCGTGGTTTGAGCCACATTTGTGATCTCGTACAGAGTGGCCTGCATCTGTTCTGCTTGTTTGCGTTCTGTGATATCAACGTCCATACAAACGAAACCAATTTGCTCGTCCTTTATGGGAAGGCTGAATGTTGTAGCTAATACCCAGCCGTTCACGCCATCCCGGCGATGAATTTGCGCTTCATAAGGGCCGAACGGTTTACCCGTTTTCTGGACTTCAGCAAGGATACGCATGAACTCCGCTTGTTCCTCTGGAGTATGGATGAGTTGGTCAAGTGTCTTGCCGATCACATCAACGGACTTCCAGCCATACATGGACTCGGATGCCGGATTCCAATACAGAATATTGCCGGTCCTGTCATACCATTGAATTGCCACGTTGGGAGTATTGTTTAGGTTTGCAAGAAGCTGGGCCTTACTCAAATTCAAATCTTCTTCGGCACGTTTTCGCTCGGTGATATCCACCAACACACCTTGAACAATGGGAGCTCCATTATTTTGTGGCGCAAGAATTTGGGCTGAGTCTCTTATCCAGATCAGGCGGCCATCTCGAGTGAACATTCGATACTCACCCTCAAACGATTCGTGCCGCTCCCAGGCCTGTACTTCCAACTTCTGTTGGCGGTCGCGGTCCTCTGGATAAAGCTGTTGGTACCAAAGCCCGGGATCAGCCATCCATTCATCAACGGTGTATCCTAATAGATATTCGATTTGCGGGCTTATATAATGCCAAACCCCTTTTTCACCCAATTCTGATGTGTAGACTGCTGCTGGCAGCCGTTCTACAAGCTGGCGGTATTTGATCTCTGCTTCCTGTAACGCACTCTCTGCTTTTTTGCGGTCAGTAATATCTTGAATGGTTCCAAGCATCTTCACGGGCTTATTTTGAGCATCTATTTCCAATTCACCAAGGCCGTGTACCCATCGTTCGGCCTGGTCATTGTTCCTGATGATCCTGTATTCCCTGTCAAAGCGTGAAAGGTTTCCAATAACTTCGTTTGTAAAGTAGTCAAGCATCACCTGGCGGTCAGCGGGATGGATCAAGGCCGCCCAGCCTTCTATTGTGTATTCGAATTTGGGTTCGATACCGAATATTTTATTAAGCACATCTGAACTTTTCCACATCCCGGATGAGATATCCAGTGTATAACTCCCCAGGCCGGCAATAATTTGTGATTCGCGCAGGAGTCTTTCACTCTCGCGCAATGATTCTTCAGCATGCTTGCGTTCGTTCAAATCCTGCGCAAGTACCGTATATAAGCGCGAATTTTCGACAGCAAGTGCGGCGTGCGCGGCGAACAAATTCAACAATTCAAGATCTTTTTGATTGAATGGGGAGGAATTTTCGGAGCGAATTACATCGATCACACCGGTAACAATTCCCTGCCAGATAAGTGGCACAGCCATGACAGCTGAAAAAGATCTTGCCGGGTCATATACCTGGGCCCGCCCCGGCCAGTTACGGTAATCGTCGATTATCAAAGGATTACCGGTTTTTGCGACGGTGCCAGCAGCCCCTTCGCCATATTTAAGTTTGGTGCCGGTAAAATCACTCACAGTCTTATAACTGACCACACAATTTACCTGCTGATTTTCTGCATCGGACAGGTAGATGCCACCGCTGGATGCGCGTAAGAGATTGCAAGATCTCTCCATGATCAGGTTTAACAACTCTGCTAGGGGGCGTGGTGACGAAATATCAAGTACTGTTGCCTGCAGGGCTGCAAGTTCATCCGCACGTTGTTTAATATCTGTCAGTTTTTTGTTTTCTTTTTTCCCTGGACCCGGAATGGCTGTACGGCGGGAGGATTTTTCGGTCTTGCGGGAATACTCCTTCCGGGGTAATTTATCTTTTTTTGGCTTTAAGGGAAGCTTTGCTTTTGTAGACATGGATTTCTTCGCAGGTTTCCGGGCTTTACTGATAAAAGAACCTTATCGAAATCTTCAAAAAAGACTCGGTTGAGCATGCTAATACTCTTAATAATAGCATATCACAATTGACTGTTTCAAACAGGATTACAATAGTCCTAAACTTTTTAAGGAGCATTTCTGTGGCCATCACTCTGGACGGTTCTTCCCTCACAGTTG
>JAYVSG010000061.1:0-2133 GCA_043775535.1 Candidatus Omnitrophota bacterium | reverse complement strand
GTCAAGGAAGCCTTATTCGGGGGGAAGAAATGAGCTATAAGCTGCAGCTAGAAAAATTTGAAGGCCCGCTCGACCTGCTTTTGTATCTGATCAAGAAGGACGATATTGATATTTGTGATATACCGATCTCCTCGATCACGGACCAGTACATGGAATACATCGAGATGATGAAGCTCCTGGACCTGGATATTGTCGGGGACTTTCTCGTCATGGCCGCGACCTTGCTGCAGATCAAATCCAGGATGCTTTTGCCTCCTGACCCCCTGGCCGTGGAAGAGGTGTTGGACCCGCGCGACGAATTGGTGCAGAGATTGCAGGAATACCAGACATTCAAGCAGATCGCCGACGAGCTTAAGACCAAGGAAAGCTTCCGCCAGGACCTGTTCCAGCGTGTGGTTGACCAAGAGCAGCTCGACCAGCTCAAGGAAGATTCCCAGGAAGTGATGTTTGAAGCCTCGCTCTTTGACCTCATCAATGCCTTGAGCGCCGCCTTGACCAAGATGCCTGAGAAAAAAGATTATGTGATCAAGCAGGAAGAGTATACGGTGGAAGGGAAAATCCACACCATCGTACATTTGTTGATGGAACGTTCCAGCATCAGCCTGATGGAATTGTTCAAGAGCGCGTCGAGCAAGGTCGAGATGATCGTCACGTTCATTGCCATCCTGGAATTGGTCCGGATCAAGGAGATCGTTGCTGTCCAGCGCCGCCATTTTGCAGACATCGATATCATGCGCAACTTGGCCCATGAGAATCCTGAAACACCGCCCGCAGAACCCACAACCTAGGTATATCGATCATGGATGAAGAGATCAAAAGGCTTGTTCTGACCCAGGAAACGGAAGAGGACAATGTGGTCGGCCTGTCCTTGCGGCCGCAGCAATTGACCGATTTCGTCGGACAGTCGGATATTGTCAACGGCCTTAAGGTCGCCATCACCGCGGCCCAGAACCGCGGCGAGCCGTTGGAGCATACTCTCTTTTCCGGCCCTCCGGGCCTTGGGAAAACTTCGCTCGCCCACATCATTGCCAATGAAATGAACGCCCGTATTACAGTTACCTCAGGCCCCGCCATCGATCGGGCCGGGGATTTCATCGGCATCCTGACAAATTTGGAAAAAGGCGACATCCTGTTCATCGACGAGATCCACCGCCTGAGCAAGACGGTCGAGGAGTTCCTGTATCCGGCCATGGAGAACTTCAAGATCGATTTTGTGGTCGACAAGGGGCCGTATGCCAAGACCATCAATTTCAACCTGAAACCGTTCACCTTGATCGGGGCCACCACGCGCAGCGGCCTGCTGACCACTCCTTTGCGGGACCGTTTCGGTATTTTTTATCATTTAGAATTTTACGGGCATGAAGATCTCGCCCAGATCGTCCGTTCGTCCGCTCTCAAGCTAGGTGTCGATCTGCAGGCGTCCGCTTCTCTGGCCATTGCTGAGCGAAGCCGTGGCACTCCGCGCATAGCCAACCGCCTCTTGCGCCGTGTGCGTGACCATGCGCAGGTCAAGACGGGGAAGAATGCCATTGATGTGGCGATCGTCGAGCAGACCATGAAGGCATTAGGGATCGATGCCCACGGGCTGGATGACCTGGACCGCAGGCTGCTTGGCATCATGAAGACCCATTATAACGGAGGCCCCGTCGGGGTGGAGGCATTGGCCGCCACGCTCAATGAAGAGGCGGACACCATCGTGGATGTGGTCGAGCCCTATTTATTGAAGGCCGGCTTCCTCAGACGCACCGGCCGCGGCCGCGAGCTCACTGATGCTGGACGCAAGGTATTATGACGGAGATCGCCCGGTTCATCATTATTGCCGGCCTGGCACTGACGGCCCTGGGTATCCTGCTGCTGCTCATTGGCAAGGTTCCCGGCGTCGGGAAGCTTCCCGGTGACATCTTGATCAAGAAAGATAACTTTACCTTTTACTTTCCGTTAGCGACCTGTATTTTAGTAAGCATCCTTTTAACCGTGGTCATGCAATTATTCTCCCGCAAATGAAACGTTCCATCCTGTTCGTCATGCTCCTGACCTTTACCATGGGTTTTGCCGCCACCGCGGCGAACCGGCCCAGGGGTAATGCACCCTACATGGTGCGTGTGGCCATTGTCCGGGATGCCCGTGAGATCG
>JAYVSG010000060.1:0-14183 GCA_043775535.1 Candidatus Omnitrophota bacterium | reverse complement strand
GGATATTTGCGGGGGATAAGGCCCAAAAGAAACATGCAGGCCTGCTATTCTTCATTTCCTTGGCAGTGTTCTATGTCTTTGCCATGGTGCTTGTGCCGCATTTCCGCCAGCTGCCAACCCACACGCACGCCTTTGTGGTGCGGTATGCCCATCTAGGCAGCAGCGTGGGAGAGATCTTGTGGAAGATCGTTTCCGATCCGGCCGTGGTCATGCCGATGGTATTCAATCCATTGAACGGCCATTTCATCCTAGAGCTATTTGGCGTATGGCTTTTGCCCGCATTATTGGGTGCATCCGCGCTGGTAGCCGCTTTGCCGGTATTGCTCCAACATTTATTATCCTTGAGCATGCAGGAGCACAGTATCCATTACCATTATGGAATGACCCTTGCGCCGTTCATTTTTTTGGCGGCCGCCCAAGGGTTTGTGTTCCTGAAGCATAGGGTGAGACCGTTGGTATTCAGGACGGTATTGTGTTTTTTCTTGATCGGGGGATTACTGGGGCTCAAGGCCCATGAAGTGGATATTTTCAACAGGATCGACTATCACCGTGACCAATATGCGGCACAGCGTTGGGAGCTGGTCAACAGCATTCCGCCTCAGGCAGCAGTGGTGGCGAGCTTTGATTTCTTGGCGCCGCTCGCGACGCGGCAAGAGTTATACGCGTTTTACAAGGTTCATAATGATTCTTACCAGGACCCGGAGGCTATGAAGAGGAGTGAATTGAACGCTGCCCGGACCTTTGTCCTGCCGGAACATGTCCGCTATGCCCTGATCGATCTCAGGGACCCGTGGCTTCAGGCCGATCTCAAGAGGGATCCGGTCAAGATAGGCGCAAGAGTACGGGAATTCATGGAGGACCATGAATGGAGGGTGGTCAAGAGTTACGGCAGCATCCGGCTTTTGAGACGGTAAGGCGCTGCTATCCGTTCAAGCCTTATAAATGACGCTCGATCGAGCCTGTCATCTTTTCCGCATGCGTATTGACCTTGCCGGGTTCACGTCCAAAGCAGATGCCCTGGGCTTCATAGACCGCGACTTGGTTGATGTCGACATGGCGTTGCTTGATCGCTTCCTTGGTTTCCATGTAACGCACTTTCCCGCCGATGATCCCCACGACCGTGACCCCGATGATGCCTTGGTTCAATAAGATGAATGCGCCTGCGCCGACTTCTTTGCCGAAGTTGACGTCATAGGCCGAAGAGTGCCCGCAGCGCACTAAATGCCCAGGCATGACCGCGCGTACTTCAGGGATCTCATTGATGCCGCGCACGAACATCCCGATGTCCTTCATATGCTGGGGGATCTTGGGGTCGGCTTTCAAGCGTTTGGTCAATTGTTGGCAGACATAATTCCCTGCGCCGGCCAGCCGTTTGTGGCCGAAGGCGTCCACAGGGGCGCTGTCATCCACGATCTCGGCGCCCGTGGCATCCTTGATGCCTTCTGCAACGATGATCATGTAGGCGCCGGCATGCACGTCGCTTTTGGCAATGCGCTTGAAATAACGGGCCTTCATATGGTTGTATAAGATGTCAAAATTACAAGGGATCTCAGGGATGATGATGGCATCGGCCTCTGCAGCGACACCGCCGCGGAAAGCTGTATGTCCTGCATAGCGGCCAAACACTTCCATGGCCAGGATACGGTTATGGGTCTGGGCAGTGGTCTTTAATTCTTCAAGGAAGGTGGCGATGCGGTTGATGGTCGAGTCCGCGCCGACGGAATAGGTCTGGAGGTCCATGTCCATGGTCTTGGGGGCATGCACGCATTTGATGCCTTGTTCGGTCAGGTCCACCATGACGCTGCCGGAATCGTCGCCGCCGGAGATGATCAGGCCGTCGAGTTTGAATTTGGCAAGACCGGCCTTGATGCGTTCATATTTCTTGTCATCGTCGATCTTCTTGACCTTAACGCGGGAATGGCCAGCTTCGGAACCTGCCCAGTTGGCGTTGATCAAGTCCAGGCGTTCTTCGGTCAATTCGACCAGTTTTTCAAAGTCGACCAGGTTATAAAGGCCGGCGTAACCATTGGGGATGATAAAGCAGGTGGCGCCCATGGAACGTGCCATGGCAGCTGCACCCTTGATGACTCCGTTCAATCCGCCGCAATCACCGCCGGATGTAATAATGCCGATGCGTTTCATATGTATCCCTTCTTAAGAATAAGGTTGGAAAGTACGTTCAAGGAAAGAGTTAAATTATCACGATTTCTGGGCGGTTGCAAGCATTACCGCTTCGCGGGAATGCAGAGAGGCTTCCGCAAGCATTGCTTGGGCATGTGAGATCGAGATCTTGCTGACATCCTGGCCACTCATCATCTGGGCGATCTCTTCCACGCGTTTTTTACCGTCCAGTTCCACGACTTCGGTCTGTGCCCGGCCGGCCTTGACCGACTTGATCACCTTTAAATGCTTGTCCGCGAAGGAGGCGATCTGGGGGAGATGGGTGATGAGGATGACCTGACGGGTGCTGGAGAGGTCCTTGAGCTTCCGGCCCGTGATGGTGCCTAGGCGTCCGCCGATCTGGGCATCGATCTCGTCAAAGATGAGCACGGGGATGGGGTCGACCTTGATCAGGGCTTTTTTAAGGGCCAGCATCACGCGTGCCGCTTCACCGGAGGAGACGATCTGGGCCAGGGGCTTGAGGTCCTCGCCGGCGTTGGGGCTGATGTAAAAGGCAACCTGGTCAAAACCATCGTCAGTGAATGCTATTTTCTCAAAGCGCACTTCAAAGCGCACGTGGGCGATCCCCAGGTCCTTTAATTCTTTCTCAATGGTGGTATTGAGGGACTGGGCCGCTTCTTTGCGCAGTTTGGATATTTTCTGGGCGGTCTTGCCTAATTCTTTTTCCTTGGCAGCAATGGCTTCCCTGAGCTGGCTGTCGCTGTGTTCAAAATTCTTGATCAGGTCCAGCTTCTCCTTGGACTCCAGGTAGAATTTCTGGGCATCTTCAAGTGCGGGGCCGTATTTGCGTCGGATATCATTATAGGAATCGTAGAGCCGGTTGACCTCTTCGGCACGCCCGGCATCAAAGTCCAGGCTGTCGGCATAATCGGTCAGCTGGGCGATCAATTCCGTGGTTTGTTCCTGGATCGAGGTGAGCTGTTCGGCCAGGGGGGAGGTCTTCTCATCGATCTGGTTAAGGTTCTTCAAAGGGGCAAAGGCCCGGCGCAGGCCCGTTTGGATGCCGCTGTCTTCATCTTCAAGGACGCCCAGCAGGTTCTGGATATGCTCGTGCAGGCGCTCGGCATTATTGATCTTGGTCTGTTCCTGGGATATTTCCTCGAATTTTTCTTCGGTCAGGGTGACGGTTTCCAGTTCCTTGACCTGGTGGGTCAGGAGGTCCAGGTCGCGCTGGCGTGTTTGGGCCAATTCGGACAGGGCGTTCAATTTGCGGTTCAGGTCTGTGTATTCCTTGAAGGCCGAGGTATATTCCATCTTAAGGTTCTTAAGGTCGACTAATTGGTCGAGCATTCCAAGGTGACGGTCTTCGGAAAGGAGCATTTGGTGGTCATGGGCACCGTGAAAGTCGATCAGGTGGTTGCCGACCGAGCGTAATTGCCCGACAGTGACCGTCAATCCATTGATCTTGATCTTGGGTTTGCCGTCCGTGCTTAGACTGCGCTGGATGATGAGCGAGCTGTCTTCGGAGGTCAGGAATTCCACAAGCTCCTCATTGGTGCGCAAGGCCTTGGCCGAAACATCGAAGACAGCTTCGATCAGGCAGGTCTCCTTGGGGTTACGGATATAGGAGGGGTCCATGCGTTCACCCAGTACGCAGCGCAGGGCGTCGATCAAGATGGACTTGCCGGCGCCGGTTTCACCGGTTAGAATATTGAGGTGGGCATCGAATTCAAGGGAAAGGCGGTCGATCAGCCCAAAGTTCTGGATGGTCAGTTGCGTCAGCATGGTTCAGTAATACTAGCAAAAGACTTGCCCTTTGAAAACAAATTTGATATATTACAGCACATTTTTAAAGTACCTATGCTGGCGTAGCTCAGCTGGTAGAGCAGCTGATTTGTAATCAGCAGGTCGGGGGTTCGATCCCTCTCGCCAGCTTTGTTCTTTTGGTATACATTTCGGGCAGTTACCCAAGTGGTCAACGGGGGCAGACTGTAAATCTGCTGCATACGCTTCGGAGGTTCGAATCCTTCACTGCCCATGTATTTTTTATCTCGCTAGGAGGGGTGTGACAGCGAAGCGCGAAAGCGCTGAGCGCCAAAAGGGGAACCTGGGTTCCCCTGATGGGGAGCGAGTGCTGCGCAGTCCATGTCTCACGAGCGACGCGGGCGTAGTTTAGTGGTAAAACTCTAGCCTTCCAAGCTAGTATCGAGGGTTCGATTCTCTCCGCCCGCTCCAAGATTCCAGACAAAACCCTATACTTTCCAACCCTCTTAATTATAATACCCATATGAAAATTACCCTTTTGATCCCCACATTGAATGAAGCCACAGGCATGCGCACGGTCATGCCCAAGGTCAAGAAGGAATGGGTCGACCAGATCCTAGTTGTAGACGGCAATTCCAAGGACGGCACCGCAGACATCGCCCGCCAGATGGGCTATGACGTGGTCATGCAAAAGACCCCCGGCATCCGCGGCGCCTATATGGACGCGCTTCCGGCTATCAAAGGGGATGTCATCCTGACCTTTAGTCCGGACGGCAATTCCATCCCCGAACTGATCCCGGTCTGCATCAAGAAATTCAAAGAAGGTTACGACATGGTCATTGTGTCCCGTTATGCCGAAGGGGCCAAGAGCTATGATGACGATGCGGTGACCAGCTTCGGCAACTGGCTGTTCAGCACGTCGATCAGCCTTTTACACGGCTTCCGTTATACTGACGCCATGGTCATCTACCGCATGTACCACACGAAGTTGATCGCTGAGCTGGATCTCGACAAAGAGAAGAGTTTCGAGTTCGAAGAGAAATTATTCCGCACCAAGATCAGCTGGGAACCATTATTGTCCGTTCGTGCGGCTAAGCGCAAACTGAAGATCGCTGAGATCCCGGGTGATGAACCCGTGCGTGAAGGCGGGGAGCGCAAGCTGCAGGTCCTCAAGTGGGGCGCGGCATATATGTACGAAGTTTGGCGTGAAGTCTTTGTTTGGCGGTAAAAGGACGGTTCTGCCTATGAAACGCATGATCAAGTCCATCAGTATTATCGGCGACGGAGGTTGGGGGACGACCCTGGCCATCCATCTGGCTAAAAAAGGCCATAAGGTCTGCCTGTGGGGCGCTTTTCCCGAACAGGTGGCCTTAACCGCCCGGACCCGTGAGAACGCAAAATTCCTTCCCGGATACAAGATCCCTAAAAATGTAAGTTTGACCGCAAATATTGCCGCTGCCGTGCATGCTGCTGACCTGGTCGTTCTGGCCAGCCCTTCGGAATATTTAGGCGGCACCCTTAAGAAGATCAAGGAGACCGATTTTCGCGGCAAGGTTTTCTTAAGCGTCATCAAGGGTATTCACCCTGAGACATTCCAGAGAATGTCCGAGATCATCCATGCGCATCTTGGAAAAGTTCCCCTGGCCGTGCTTTCAGGCCCGACCATCGCGGGAGAGACGGCGGCAGGCATTGCCACCACAGCCGTTGTTGCCTGCGCCGACCATGAATTGGCCCAAAGCATCCAAAAATTATTCGACTCATCGACGTTCCGTATCTATACGAACACCGACTTGGTCGGTGTTGAGATCGGCGGGAGCATCAAGAATGTCATTGCCATTGCCTGCGGCATTTGTGATGGCTTGGGCTTGGGGACCAATGCCAAGTCTGCCATCCTGACCCGCGGCCTGGCTGAGATCGCCCGTTTAGGCGTTGCCTTGGGCGGCAAGAAGGAAACCTTCTATGGCCTGACCGGTCTGGGAGATCTTGCCACGACCTGTTTTAGTCCCAACAGCCGCAACCGTACTGTTGGGGAGGCGATCGGCAAAGGCAAGAGCATCAAGAGTATTTTATCCGGCATGCACGCAGTGGCAGAGGGGGTGGTCACGGCCAAGGCTGTGTACCGTTTGAGCCTCAAGAAAAAGATCCCAATGCCTATTGTTACCGAAGTATATAAGATCCTTTTCCTGCGCAAAGGTCCCCGCAAAGCAATGCTTGATCTGATGGGCAGACGCTTAAATGCTGAGTAAGATCGAGAATAAACCCCGCTTGGAATTCCTGTTCCTCGTTTTCTTGCCATTCTTATTATGGGTGTTCTGTTTCCGTGATTTCCTTTTTGGGTCCCTGTACGTGCGGGCCGATGCGGCTTCCTATTACGACCACATCGGTTTTTATACGGATAGCTTACGCAAGGGCATTTATCCTTTGTGGGACCCGTTTTGGTCCTATGGTGTTTCCTATAGTTTTTTTCTGCGCCGGATAGGGGATTCCAACCCCATTTTCCTCTTGATGGCCCTGCTTAAATCCGTGGGTTTTGTTCAGCAGCAGGTGTATATGATCTTCCTTGCCATCTATTATTTCCTGGCCACGGCAGGGTTCTATCTGATCGCCCGTCTCTTATTGAAAGACCGCTTGTTGGCATTTGCCGCCTATCTCATCCTGCTGTTCGCTTGGCCGGGGCAGCTTTTTTACAATTACATCGTCCTCATATTTACGCCCCTGGTCTGGTTCTTTTATTTTGTGTTGGTTTTCTTCCGGGACTATAAGCGTTACCAATTTTTGGGCATGGTTTTTTGTCTGGGGATCGTCCTGACCACCTACATCCCGTTCTATTTTCTTTTCATCTGTATTATTTTTGCCTTACTTTTCTTAGGCCTGTACGCAGGGAGCATTGGGCGGTACTGTTCCGGTCTCGGCAGTTTTATCAATAAAAACCGTTTATTCTTTGCCTTGTCGTGTCTTTTCTTGGCCGTGGCCCTGGTGCCGTCAGTCCAGTTCTATAAAGAATCCAAGGCGGGAGATTTCGTCATGCCGGCCCGCAATGCGGGTTCAAGCTCCGGGTCGAAAGTGTCTGTTGGTGTCGGAAGCATTGTTTCGGGTGACCTGATCAGTCATGGCTATTTTGAGAAATTGTTCACCGGGCAATCTGGCTTGATGCTGGGACAGATCTTCATTCCCCACATATTCTTTATCTGTCTCTTGCCCATCGCTGCCGCGGGCGTGAGCAGGCGATTTGTGTTTTTCTTGGGAAGTGGTGTTCTATTGGCACTCTTAAGTACGAATTGTTCTCCGTTTTCCTACCAATTCCTTTACGAGCATGTGCCGTTCTTTAAATACATTCGGAATATTTATTACCTATTTTTTCTGGCCATCCTGCCTTTATTGGTGCTGGCTGTGATGGAGGGGATCAGTTCCTTGTTGAAGTTGGCCGAGGTTTCCGACCGGCCTGCACGGTCCAAGTATTTTATTTATGCGTCCCTGTGCCATATTGTATTCGTTGTTTTCTTGCTGCAGCAGGAGGGGAATGTCCTCTTCGGAGCCTGGGTCTGCCTTGGCCTGGTGTGGTTGTCCTTTGCGGCCTATTGTTTTCTGGAGCAGGGTCGGGCGCGGTTGACGGTCTTTATCCTTGTTTTCCTGGCGGTCGCCGGACAATCGGTCGAGGCATACCATTACCTGCGGATCAATGAACATGCGTCATCAGAGAGACGGGCTGCGCAGAGTTACAAGCTCATCGATTATGACCAAAGCAGGTACACCTCCCCGGAGGATATGTACCCGATGTCCGAGTCCACAGACAAGGAAGGTCTCATTAAAGACCTCCAAGCCAATAATATCTATTATGCATCGGCCTTGTTCTCGAATCTTTTTGGGCAGATCGACCAGGCAGCGTCCCGTAAATATCTCGCGCATAAATTCTTGTTCTATGACCGCGTACTGCCATATGACCAGGAAGATGCCGCATTCTTCAAGTCTTTGCGGCAGGCGTGGATGGCGGAGGAGAATGCCGCGTATGTTCCGCGCGCCATGTTCAAAGAGCAGAAAGACCTTTCCCGTGCGGATGCGCCGCTGCATCCCGAGCCGTTGAATGCCGCTTCCCCGGCATTTGAGATCACCGGCTTCGATCCCAATACCTTCAAGATACATACCCAACTGCCGTATGCGCGTTTCCTGGTGATCAATGACATCTACCATCCCGCCTGGGAGGCGCGTATCAATGGCAAACCTGCCCGATTGTTAAGGGCCAATTTTGCGTTCAAAGGCATATGGGTCCCGGCGGGGGAGTCGCATATTGAATTGAGGTTCCAAAGTACATGGCGGTATCTGCAGGGTTATGCCTTGATGGCGATCTTTACGCTGGCACTCATCATCGTGGTCATTTTAAGGATACGCCGGCTATGATACGTAACGCAGTGCTATGGATATCCACGAGGATCGGCGTTGCCTACCTGCTTGCGGCACTTTTCATTCTTTTTGTCTGCGATGAGAAATTCATGAAGGAACGCATCCAATTGAGGCGCCTGAATGATTCCAGGCCTCCGTTCAGCGAATTGATCGCCTACCGCCTCTCCGGAAGGCCGATGGACCCCAAGCCCTTCCAGCGTTATTTTGAACTGGTCTTTAAATATGTGCCTGAAGATGCAGCCTCGAGGCTGGTCCTGGGTTATATTGAATTCAAGCAGGGGCGTGCCGAAAAAGCCGTTGCGTTATTGAAACATTCGGAGCAATTGAATCCGGGGCTGTTCTGGAATAGTTATGACTTGGGATTCATTTACTACCAAAAGGAAGACTATGCCGGGGCCATGCCGCATTTATTGACCGCCGTACGCATGACGCCGGATATCATTGTCTCCCAAATGTTCAGTTCGGTGATCTACAGGCAGATATTTGCCGTGCCGTCCTACAATGCCAATCTTGAAAAAGAGGTGAAGAAGGGCTTGTCCGGGGCTTATGTGCTCCTATTGGATAATCTGTGGCATTTGAAGCGTTACAAGGAAATGGTATTGTTCGGACAGTCTGCCATCGCGCGCAAGGACCTGCCTAATCAGGATGCATTCTTCTTTTATACAGGCCTGGCTTTATTGGAATTGAACGACACCCAGCATGCCTACATTGCTTTCAACAAAAGCCTTGAAACCAATAAGGATAGCCCATTGATATATTATTTTCTTTCCCGCATATTTCAGGGTATGGGCCGGCCCGAGGAATCCTTGCTCTTGCTGCAAAAAGCCGCTCTGGCCAAGGGCAAGGGAAGGGATCAAATGCCCTATATTTCGATCATGGAACCGGGCTTTTAAACCCTCATAATTTCCTTCCCAGACCACCCCTTGTTGTGTATAATAGCCGATCTTTCGAGCAAAACAGCTTTGTTCGGGACGTAGCGCAGTTGGATTAGCGCACTTGAATGGGGTTCAAGAGGTCGTGGGTTCAAGCCCCACCGTCCCGACCAATTTTTTTCTAAATAGGACTATCCTATGCCCGATTCATCCCAAAACCGCAGACAGTTCGTACGTGTGTACCGTAACTTCATCCTTTCCTGCCATTTAAAGGGGCAGGAGGGTGTCCGGTACGAAATGTCCCAGGTGAACAATATCAGCCGCGGCGGGGTCAATTTCAGCGCCACATCTGCGTTCCCCGTGGGTGGTGTCTTGGCCATTGAATTGAGCACCCCGTTCTTGAGCAGCAAGATCATGCTGGAAGGGGTGGTCCTGGAAACAAAGGAAAAGATCCCGAATTTGATCTACACGGTGCGGGTGCAGTTCCAGAATCTCACACCGCAGGCACAGGATATCCTGGTCAAGGTCGAGCAATATGCAGCACAACAGCAGGGGTAATGCATCATGGAACGCATCAACATAGGTTTGATCGGTTACGGTGTCGTGGGCCAAGGGGTCGTCAAGATCCTCAAGAATCGCCGTAAGTTCTTCAAAGATAAGTATAAAAAAGATTTCTACATCAAGACCATCGCCGACCGCAGCATTGCCAAGAAGCCGGCTCCCGGTTTGGACAATACCGTTTCCACCAATGATTACCACCAGGTCCTTAATGACAAAGAGATCGATATTGTCGTTGAGTTGATCGGCGGTATGAATCCGGCCAAGGACATCATGCTCGCTTCCTTAAAGAGCGGCAAGCATGTGGTCACCGCCAATAAAGAGCTGTTGGCCAATCATGGCCAGGAATTGTTCCGTGAGGCCAATTCCCATGGCCGCATGATCTCATTTGAATCTGCCGTTGGCGCAGGCATCCCCATCATCCGCACCATCACCGAGGGTGTGGCGGGTAATAAATTCAACGGCGTCTACGGCATCATCAACGGGACCTGCAATTTTATCCTGACCGAGATGTCGCGCAGGGGGCTGACCTTCCAGGAGGCTTTGAAAGAGGCCCAGGAAAAAGGGTATGCCGAGAGCAATCCGACCCTGGACATCAACGGGATGGACACTGCCCATAAATTGGCCGTGCTCGTCTTCCTGACCCAGGGTAAGTTCGTGAGCCTGAAAGATTTCCATGTGGAGGGCATCAACCATATCTCCCATGATGATATTGAATTTGCCAACAACCTGAATTTAACCATCCGCCTGCTTGCCATTGCGAAGAAGGTGGGCGGAGAGCTCGACGTGCGCGTGCATCCGACCCTGATCCCCAAGGAACATGGTTTGGCCACCGTCAACGGTGTGGACAATGCCATTTTCCTCGACATGGACCCTATGGGCGATGTCTTCATCGAAGGCCAGGGTGCGGGGCAGATGACCGCTGCTGCCGGTGTGGTCAGCGATATCATCAATGTGGGCATCCGCAAGGATGAACAGATGCCGTCCTGGTTATTCAATCCGACGGAAGAACAGCAGGACCTTAAGCTGCGCAAGATCGATGCGGTCGAGACCCGTTACTATATCCGTTTCATGGTCATTGATAAACCTGGTGTCTTGTCCATCATCACCGGTGTCTTGGGCCAGCATAATATCAGCATCGCCTCCGTCAACCAGAAGCAGGAGAATAAAGGTTCGACGGTGCCGGTCGTCATGTTGACCCATTTGGCCAATGAGCGCGCAGTGCGCGATGCCCTGGAGCAGATCACGAACCTCGCTGTTGTCCGCAGCAAGCCGGTTGCCATACGCATGGAGAAGTTGTGATGCGTTGGACAGGACTTATCGAGCATTACCGGGAATACCTTCCGGTGAGCGATAAGACACCGGTGGTCACGCTGTATGAAGGCAATACGCCCCTGGTCCCAGCCCCGTCCCTGAATGCACTGACCGGTTTGCAGGTATTCCTCAAATGTGAAGGTTTGAATCCGACGGGCTCGTTCAAGGACCGCGGCATGACCATGGCCATTTCTAAGGCGGCTGAAAAAGGCGCCCGGATGGTCATCTGTGCGTCGACGGGAAATACATCCGCTTCTGCGGCGGCCTATGCCGTGCGCGCCGGGATGAAATGCGTGGTCCTAATTCCCAACGGGAATATTGCCTTGGGCAAATTGGCCCAGGCCATCGTCCACAAGGCCCAGGTCATTGCCATCGACGGTAATTTTGATGATGCGCTCAACCTGGTCAAAGACATCGCCGCCAACTATCCGATCGAACTTGTCAATTCGGTCAATCCTTTCCGTATTGAAGGGCAGAAGACCGCTGCTTTTGAGATCTGTGATTTTCTGGGCGATGCCCCGGAATTCCATGCCATTCCTGTCGGGAATGCCGGCAATATCACGGCGTATTGGAAGGGTTATAAAGAATATAAGGCCGCAGGCAAGTCACGTTCCTTGCCCGTGATGCTGGGTTTTCAGGCGGCGGGTTCCGCACCTATTGTGCATGACCGCATCATTGAGGACCCGGAGACCATCGCGACAGCCATCCGCATTGGCAATCCGGCCAGCTGGAAGACCGCTGTGGCAGCACGCGACGAGAGCAAGGGCCGGATCGAAGCAGTCACCGACCAGGAGATCCTGGAAGCGTATCATTTATTGGCCGGGACCACAGGCATCTTTGTTGAGCCTGCATCTGCCGCTTCCGTGGCAGGCATCCTGAAACTGGCCAAGGCAGGCTATTTCAAGTTCTCCCAAGGCGGGCGCATTGTCTGCACAGTGACGGGGCACGGGCTCAAAGACCCTAAGACCGCCATGCATGACCTGCCGCAGCCGGTGGTCGTGAATGCGGACCGTAAGGCCATCCTTAAAGAGATCGGATTATGAAGGTCTTGATCACCTCTGGACCGACCTGGGTCGCCATTGACGCCATGCGTGTCATCAGTAACCGTTCCACGGGTGAAATGGGCCGCCTGATCGCAGAAGGGTTCAAGAAATCTGGTGCACAGGTGACCTTGATCGAGGGGCAGGTCACGGAGCCGCTCAAGCTTCAAGGCGTTAAGGTCATTAAATTTACATTTTTCAATGAATTGGCCCAAGCTTTAAAGATCGAATGTGCCAAGAAATACGATGTCATTGTGCATGCGGCGGCGGTCTCGGATTTCAAGCCGGAACGCGCACTTAAGGTCAAGATCGGTTCTGACGCACCGTTCAATCTGCGCCTGGTGCCTACGGCAAAATTGATCGGCCAGATCAAAGCTTTGGCGCCGGATGCACTGCTCGTCGGGTTCAAGCTGGAATCAAGTCTTGATGCGGCGTTTAAGGGAGCAAAGGCCCTCTTCACCAAGGCAGGCTGCGACCTCGTGGTGGCCAATACGACGGTCGGCGGGTATAAGGGTTCTATTGTGGATGCCGATGGCAAGGTCCTGGCTCAGGCTTCGGATAAGAAAAAGATCGCAACAGCATTGGTGGGTTTGCTTAAATGAAATATATCGTTTTAGTACCGGATGGCATGGCGGATGAACCGGTCCCGCAATTGGGCGGTAAGACCCCGTTGGAAGCAGCGGATACCGTCAATATGGATTATATGGCGCAGAACGGCTATTCCGGTTTGCTGCAAACCATTCCGGAGGGCTATGCGCCCGGTTCAGACATCGGGAATCTGTCCTTGATGGGTTACGAGCCGTCGAAACATTTTTCAGGCCGCGCCCCGTTGGAAGCAGCGAACATGAACATCCTGCTCGATACGGATGAAGTGGCGTTCCGCTGCAATCTCGTCACTATTGCCGAAGGCAAGATGGCTGATTACAGCGCCGGACATATCCCGACGGAAGAATCTAAGATCTTGATCGAGGATCTGGAGCGTGCCATTGATTGGCCGGATGTGCGTTTTTATCCGGGAAAAAGTTACAGGCATTTGATGGTGGTGAAGGCCTTGAACTTGGAGCGTTTGCTCAAGGTCAAGACGACCCCGCCGCATGACATATTGAACCAGTCCATCAAGGACTATTTGCCGTCGGGTTCCCAAAGCGAATTGCTCCTGAGCCTGATGGAAAAGTCCAAGGGCATCCTGGCCGGGCATCAGATCAATGCCATGCGCCTGGACCTGGGGGATAATCCGGCGAATATGATCTGGCTGTGGGGACAGGGTTCTGCCCCCAAATTGCCGTCGTTCAAGGAACGTTACGGCCTGACCGGCTCCGTGATCTCGGCCGTCGATCTGGTTAATGGGATCGGCCGCCTGGCAGGGCTCAAAGTTATCAGCGTCCCCGGCGCCAACGGCTATTATGATACGAATTACAAGGGCAAGGCGGAATATGCCATTGAATCCCTGAAGGACAAGGATTTTGTGTATGTGCATCTGGAGGCCCCTGATGAGGCCGGGCATAACGGCGACTGGAAGGCCAAGAAGGAAAGTATCGAGCGCTTCGATAAGGAGATCGTCGGTACGGTGCTCAATCATTTCGGCAAAGGCGGCAATGTGCGCATCCTGGTGTCTCCCGACCATCCGACCCCGGTCGGCAAGAGGACACATACCAATGCACCTGTGCCTTTCGTGATATTTGGGGAAGGGATCGCTCCTAACGGCGTCGGGGAATATTCCGAGAGCGCGGCATCCAAGGTCGGGTTGAAGTTCAAGAGCGGTGAAGAGATCATCCGCTATCTTTTTAGACAATAAGGAAGGCGAGCATGGACAGAGACATCGTTGTTCAAAAATTCGGCGGTTCCTCGGTGGCCAATATCGACCGCATCAAGAACGTGGCCCAGAGGGTTGTGGCGTACAAGAATAAACACACGGACATTGCGGTCGTTGTCTCCGCCTTGGGCGATACGACGGATGAATTAGAAGCGCTGGCGTTCCAGCTCTCGACTAATCCGCCCGACCGTGAGATGGACATGCTGCTGTCGACGGGCGAGCAAATTTCCTGTTCACTCCTGGCCATTGCGATCAAGGAGCTAGGGCATGAGGCGATCTCCTTCACCGGACGCCAGGTGGGCA
>JAYVSG010000059.1:0-5290 GCA_043775535.1 Candidatus Omnitrophota bacterium | reverse complement strand
TGATGATGCATGTGAAGGGCGCGCTGGCGCATCCCGAACTTTCAGACCTAGAGGTGTTCCGTTACATCACCCTGCTCCACCTGAGAAGGACGAGCTATTGGGGTGAATTCTTCATGTTCCTCAAAGGTCTGGACATCCCGGCCGGCGATCCGTATTTGGTCCTGCTGCTCGACTTGAATGACCGCATGGGTGCGGGTGATATCAAACGGATGGACGAGCTGACGGGTACGGGCGAGTATGATATCCGGCCCGTTCCTTTCCAACCTGTGGAAGATGCCCGCCAGGCGTTTGACGCTTGGGTCATTGCCAACAGACGCCGCATTGCGGCGGTCCGCTTCGGCCTGAAGCGCGGGCGCCTCTTGCCTTCAACGGAAGCAGCCAAGGCATTGACCAAGCCTGAGATCGCTTCCCTGGAAGCCATTGTTGAGGCTTCTGCCTATCTCAAGGGCGGGGCTGCAGGTATGTCCGGCATCGTGTTGACGAGCGACTGGAACAGGACCCAGGGCGAGATCATGGCGGTGCACGGCGGAGAGTTGTTCATCAATTTATATGTACTCGACCAGCTGCAGAAGCTCTCAGGCAAGGAACACATTTTCGAACACAACACCTTCCTGCAATTCATCGCTAACATTGCCATCGATGGGCATGAACGCTACCATTTTGAGAATCCTGACCAAGGCGAGCTTTTTGCAAGATCCAAGACGCTCCGTTACATCCACCAGAAGAGCCAAAGGATATTCTTGGTCCAGCTGGTCTTGAAAGACCGGATCTACGGCATCAGCGTTGATCCGACCTTCCAAGAGGATCTGACCCGGTCCTTGGGTGCCGGCGGGGAAAGAAAAACAGAGACGGCAGCCGCAGGGGAGCTTTTATTCCAGGGCCGTCCCATTGCACGGCATTTTATCGGCGAAGGCATCGTTGAACGTATGGCGGATTTTGTCCCCCAGGACAAAGACAGATATGTCTACAGAGAAGAAGACATACCGGTCCAGCAGGCGATCTTTGATAAGGTCATTCAGGCATGGCTCAAGCTGTTCCGTACGATGTCGGAACAGGAAGGCCTGAACAACGATGTCCGGGGCATGGCCGCAGGCGTGGAAGTTTTTGCGGAGTTTGAGTTACTTGAAAAAATGAGGGAACAGAATCTCATAGGCCAGCCCGTCGGTAAGGAAGGGAAGTGGCTGAGCGCCATCGGGGCCAGCGAGATCGTGCTCAATAAGCTTCATGCCGATCAAGAAAAGCTATTGAATAATTCGGAAGAAACTAATTCGCGCCGGCGTTCCAAGCGCGGGATGGGCGCACGGAAGGCGCTCGATTTTGTGGAGATCCTCCAGGATATCTATTTCGATCTTGCCAACCCGGACATGCTGCAGCTGGAAGCCCCATCAGCCGATGCGCCGCGCAAGAAGGTCATCCTCCTGGTGTATGAGCTTAGCCTCTTTAAGTTATTGGTGGCATCGAATAAGTATGACCTTGCCGGGGTTGTTTATGAACGTGGTTCCCTGACCGGACATCTGGCTATCATGGCAAGGGCCCTTGGTATATCGACGCTGGCCGGCGCCACCTTGCAGGAAGATGACGTTCCAACCGAGATATCCGCTTTTCGTAAATTGCAAAGCGGGGAACAGGCTGTCATTAATTTCCATTCCGGGAAGATGATCGTCACTCCCACTGCCGACACGCGGGAGAAATACCGCCTTTTTGCCGTTAACAGGGATCGGCTTGCCGCTATTGCCGGCCTGCATGCTCATGAACCGGTGCGGACAGCGGACGGCATGATCATCCCGGTCGCCGTGAACCATGATAATCCGGCGGACACGGAAGCGGTGGCTGAAATGATCGGCCGCAATAATCTGGCCGGTATCGGATTGCTCCGCATGGAATTCTTGATCGCCATGAATCTTGGTGACTGGGCGGGCAAGGACAAGATGAAGGAAGTCCTGTTGGAGATCATGATCGCGGTGCAGAAGGCGGCGATGAAATACCACGAGACATACGGCAAAGATTTTATCCGGAAGAAGATCGTCATCCGTACTCCGGACCGTGACAAACACGACATTAAATTGCCGGGCATTGATCCGGGCAACACGGATGATGGTACGGATTGGTATATGAGAAGCGAAGTGGGCTTGCAGGTATTGGAAGTTGCCCTGAGGGCCATTGCGGAGGCGGAGATCGAATTCGCCGCTTTCCTGGATGCTGAAAAGCAAGGATCGCTCGTGGATGTCCATGTGATCTTCCCCAAGATAGACAATGCCCGCCATGCCGCCTTCCTTAACGATACAGTGGCCCGTATCCGTGCATTATATGAGAACAAGGTCCTGGCCCGCAGAGGCCCCATGACCGAATCCGGGGAAGCCGTGACTTCTGCACGGGAGATCATAGGGGTATTGGGTCAGGCTTCCGTCGATAATATCGGTACGAATGACGCCGAAGCGGACGCCCTGCAATCCAATCGCGAGACAGGCAAGGAAACGCTTAAGATCATCTTCCTGCAGAAAGTTATCGGCTGGATCGAACAAAAAGCCCGGATCAACAGGGAACACGACATCCCCACCTGTATTTGCGGCGAATTGGCGAGCTTCGATGAAGTGTCCCTGATGATCGTGCATTGGCGCGCCCAGAAGCTTGACATCACTCCCAGCATCAGTCCCCGCCTGCTGCCCTGGTACCGTTATTTCATCAGTTTGATCAGGGTCGAGGATGCACGCAGGATCTATGAGGAATGGGCAAGCTGGGAAGACGCAACCGATGAGAAGGTTAATCTTGCCTATAGCAGTGCGGTTGGCACCTTGTTCAAGAAACAGGCTGCGGAATACAGGCATCACCGTGAACGCCTGATCAGTGAAGTGCATACCCGCATCGGTGCCTTTGTGCGCCAGGAGGAGAAGGTCATCCTGCTCAAGCCGGCAGGGATCGTCTACCAGACAAAGGCGGATGAAGAGCAGCCCGCATATGCCGATGCCTCACATCGCAAATACCAGCAATTGATCGAAGCTGCGTATGAGGCCATTGAGCAGAACGGACTGATGGGCAATGCCTTCTTCTTGCGCAATTCCGTCACCATCATGGGCCTTAAGGGTGCTGAAACCATCCTCTTGTTCAGTGATGCAGGCCAGGATGTCTTCAATGCCGTCCATGCTGGGCGTGAGCGTGCGATCATCTACATGACCCTTAAATTCCTCGATCAGTTGGATGTGAATAAACCCGAGGATATCCTGCTCCTGGCTGTTTTCCTCAACCATTCGGCCAGGTTTTTGATGACGTACCATACCGCGGAGACCCGCAAGGTCGATACGCATACCATGCATAAGATGCTTGAGCCCCAGCGTGCCTTGATCTTGGGCGACCAGGAAACGAGGATCTTTGACAGCAAGACCATCATGGGACGTTTGCGTGTCTTTGCGTTCAATGACCGGGTTGCCTTTCAACAGATCAGGACATCCATCCCTGCACAGCGTCATGTGTTGGATGCAAAGCGCATTAAATTCGAGAAAAAGATGTCCGCACGTCCGGGGCAGCGTCCTGTACAGGAGGCCAGGGTACAGTATGAGAAATTGGCCCGATCCTATCATGATCTTGCGGACCAAGCGTATAAGGCCGGAGTTTTTGAAGCCGCAAAGGCCGCGTATGCTATTTATGTGGATATGGTCAAGAAGATGCAGGCCTTGCGTTTCGGGCAATTCACGGACCGCCAGGAACGCCTGCTTTATTTCCTGCTGCGCCTGAGGATGTACAAGGAATTCTTGGTTCAGCTGCCGGTATTATTGGAAGCAATGAGCGGACGCAAGAAAGATGACCAAGAGACATATATTAAATTCAAGCGTGAAGCCCTGTACATGCTCTCTTCCTATACGACCATGGGTGATACGGATTATAGGGAAGCAGCCCTGGAAACATTGTATGCAACAGAAGATATTTTGATGGCTTTTGAGAAGCCTGTCCGGGCATCGACTCGCAAGGGCCGTGATGCCCAGGACCTGCGCGCAGGCAAGGACCTTTCTACCAATGGTTCAAGTGCCAGGCCGGCGGTGAGCATTGAAGTGCTGCATGAGCAGCTGCCGGAATCGGTTGTCCATGATGCCATTTTATTCATTCACGGTTGGAGAATGCAGGCCGCTCAAAAGGATGACAGCTCCACTACAGTGCGAATTGCTGTCTTGGTACACAGCACTATTAATCAACTGGTCATGCATGGCAGCATCAAGTACGGCCGGAATTTGAGGGGCGAGGCCCGGGCGCATATTGAGAAGGGCATATATCATATCCTGTTCCCTGTGGAGCGCCAGAACGACATCTTCATGCGCAGGATCAGCATCCAGCAGATCGCCGCGCTCTTGGTGCATGAAGCGGTCGAGATCATCCTGTCGCGTGCGCCGCAGGTCGATTGGTCGCGGGGCAGCAGTGATCCGGCGCTCCTGTATACCGAGTATCTGGCCTACTATGCGCAATTAGAGTTCATGCAATTCGCAGGCATGTCCCACGAAAAAGAGTTCAAGCGTTTTTATAAGGGCGGCATCAAAACACGCAAGCCCAATACCAATACGCTCTGGCCGTTCATCGTTCACAATTATCTTGATGATCCTGAGGGGGCGGACCGTTCCAGCTGGGACTATGCCAAGGTCAGGGCACTGCGCACCTATGTGGGGAGCATCGATCCACTGCACTGGCGCATCGATATCAAGCACACTGCAACCCTTCTTCGCAAAGATCAGGACACCAGCGGCCGTGACAGCAAGGTTATCACCGCCGATACCAAGACAGAGGAAGAGAAGAAGGTCATTGAGGCTATATGGTCCGCACGTTTCCAAGTCTTGACGGACGAGGAAGTCATGCGCCAAAGCACCATCGGCCGTGATTATATGAGCGTTTCCCAGTGGCGTGTGCTGGATAGATTATTGCCTCACGGGGAAGTGTCCGTGATCGAGACCGGTGTTGGTTCAGGCAAGAACATCATTCAATGGGCCCGTGCCAATCCGAAGGGCAGGGTTACCGGTATCGATATCGCAGAAGGCGCGTTGGACAGCAGCCGCCGCGCGGCTGCCCTGCGCGGCTTGACCAATGTCGATGTATTTAAGAGAGACCTCAGGGAGACCGGATTTGTGAATGAGGCATTCGACGGAGTCTTCTCCGAAGGTGTTCTTGAACATTTCCCGCATGCGACCATTGTTGCGATCATCCGCGAGCAGATCCGCATCACCAAGCCCGGCGGCGTCATCATCATCGCCCTGCCTAATTATTATTGCCCCTCGTTGATCTTTGCCATGTGGTGGATGGGGATCGATTGGCG
>JAYVSG010000058.1:0-27637 GCA_043775535.1 Candidatus Omnitrophota bacterium | reverse complement strand
AGGCGCCGTTGAGATGAAGGATGCCATGGAACACCGTGCCCGCACCCAGCTCGCCGCCTTATGGCAGAATTTGAACTACCTATCCGATATCATTACGGTCGCGCCCCCGCTTGGTCTTTTGGGGACCGTTCTGGGGATGATCGAAGCCTTCCATGCCGTGCCTTTGCAGACCGGCGGGGCCAAAACAGCAATGCTTTCCGGCGGTATTTCCAAGGCGATGGTCACGACTGCTGCCGGGCTTATTGTGGCCGTACCGGTGGTCATGGCCTATTCTTATTTCCGCGGCAAGGTCCAGGAAGTGACCAGTGCGGTGGAGGTGTATATCACCGACATCACCAAGAAAATGGAACGCATCTAAAACGCCGGCGGGAGAAAGCACATGCTTAAGATAGACATTTCAGAATACCAAAAACAAAAGCCGGTGATCCAGCTGGCGCCGCTCGTTGATATTGCCTTCTGGGCCCTGATCTTTTTTATGATCATTGCCATTGTCAGCCAGGTCGAAGATGAGGTCGGGGTCAATCTGCCTAAGTCCAGCGCGGCCGCGGAATCCACGGCCAGCGCGGGCAAGATCGTCATCAATATCACGAGGGATGGGCAATTCATTGTCAACCAGCAGCGCCTGGATGGCCCGGGCCTTGAGGAAATGCTCAAGAAGATCGTCGGTCTTTTCCCGAACCAGCAGGTCATTATCCGGGCGGATGAACTTGCTTACCACAAATATGTGGTGCAGGTCCTCGACGCTTGTGTGTCCGCCAATATCCACGATGTGGGTTTTTCAACGATCAAGGAAGAGAAGCGCTGATGAAGCAGCTGCACACCCTTTGTGGCATTGCCGTGATGTCGACCGTCCTGGTCTTTGCCCCGCCTGCGCGCGGCCAGCAGCCTTCTGTCAAAGAGACCGAACAAATGGATTTTGCCCAGGGGCTCTTGGCCCGCGGCATGTACGACATGGCCACGGCCGAATACCAGAAGTTCATCGTCGCCTTCCCCCAAAGCCCTTATATTGAAGAAGCGAACCTTGCCGTCGGTGAGAGTTTGTTCCTGGCCCAGAAAACCCCAGATGCCTTGGCTGCTTTGAACGCTTTTAAGCAGGCATATCCTGCCTCGCCCAGGATGTCCACCGTCCTTTTGCGCCTGGGGCAGGTCTACATCCAGCAAAAACAATATGATGCCGCCTTGAAGGAATTGACATCGATCGACCCTGCGGCCCGGCTCACCGGCCCGGAATTGCAATCGTTCTATTTTTACACCGGCAAGGCCTACCGTGGCAGGGGTGATCTAAGTCCCGCGTTGGTGTATTTCCAGAAAGCCTTTGAGACCTCGGACGCGCATGCCCATACGCCCTACGCCTACCAGGAGTTCGCCGAGATCCGCGTGGAGGCAGACCAATACAAGGAGGGCATAGAGGCGTACACAAAGGCCGCGCAAAGCGTGGACGAAGAAAGCCTCAAGGGTTATTTTGCCTATAAGGTTGCCGAGACGATGTTCCTGTCCGGTGATTATGCCGGGGCCATCGACGGGTTTCATCAGGTGCTCGCGCGCTACCCCGGACTGGATATTGCCCACGGCGCTCTGGCCAACCTGCTGTTGGCCCACTTGAATTCGGCGCAGTATGACCAGGTATTGGCAGAATACGCCGCGAATGCCGCCCTGATCAAGGATGATGCCGGGTCCTTCAGCCCGCATTTCACGGCGGCCCGTGCCTATATTAAACTTAATAAATATGATGAAGCCACAGCATTGCTCAACAAGATATTGTCCTTCGCCGGGCTCAAGGACGAAGACAGGCGCAAGGCCCTGGTCAAGAAGGCGGACATAGCGATTGGACGCAAGCAATACCAGGAAGCGGTAGCCATACTTGAAGGTGGCCTGCCCACCGGTGCCGAAGCTGCGGATGAAGCGGTGTTCCTGACGGCCCGGGCATATTACGGTTTGGGCGATCTGGCCCGGTCGGGTGAGCTTTTTGCCCACGTCAAGGATACCTACCCGGATTCCAGCTATGTTCCCGCTGCTATATTAGGAATGGCCCATGCCCTTCAAGGCACCGGCCGGTATGCGGAAGCAGCAGATTTCTTCATGAAATATTACCATACCGACGGGGAAGAGGTCTTGAGGGCCGATGCCTTGTATGACGCGGCCATGATGGCGCGCAAGCTCGAGCTCGACAAGGACGCCATGTCGCGCGCCGAGGAGTACCTGAAGGTCTTTCCTAGCGGGGAGCGGCATGAGGACATCGTACTTTTGTTGGGAGACCTGTACGCCAAAAACGAACGTGCGGAAGATGCCGTG
The DNA here is from genome assembly GCA_043775535.1 of Candidatus Omnitrophota bacterium. GTDB lineage: Bacteria > Omnitrophota > Gorgyraeia > Zapsychrales > Fredricksoniimonadaceae > JACQQW01. The sequence goes on along the minus strand of JAYVSG010000058.1, from coordinate 25,345 downwards.
GGACTCCTGCAGCAGTATTTGACCGATCTTCAAAAGGTCAAAAGGCCGGATGCGGTATATTTTTTGCTTGGTTTCAACCAGCAGCGTGCTGGTAGGGAGGAACAGGCGCTGGAGGCGTATGCGAAGGTATCCTTGAACAAAGAAGACCCAAAATTCTATGCGTCGGCGCTCAAGAACAGCGCTGCCATTTACATGAAGCGCAAGGACTGGCCGCAGGCCGCACAATCTTTTGACCGTGTTGTCCAGGAGATCGATGCGAACTACCTCGACCTGAAGACCTATTTGTGGCTGTGCGACCAGTATTTGAGGGGCATGAAATTCAACGACCTGCTGCGCATTTCACGGAAAGCCCAGGTGTCGTTTGCCGAGCAGGGACAATTCGAGCTGGCTTATTTTGAGGCCGAGGCCTTACGGGGGCTCAAGGACGCGGACCATGCGCTTAAGGCCTATGACATCGTGTTGGCCTCCCCGGACAAGAATATGTACACCGGCGGCGCGCGCATCGGTAAGGGTTTGCTCCTGATCGACCAGGGCCGGCTCGATGAGGCCCGTGCCGAGTTCCAAAAGGCCCTAGAGGAGACCCCGGAGGACCACACGGTCACCCTGCGGGCGCGTTTCGAGACAGCCAACATCGCTGTCTTGCAGAAAAACACCGACGAGGCTGTTAAGTTCTATCTCCTGGTCGCTACCATTTACGAGGACGATGAATATTGCCCGGAGAGTTTGCTGCGTGCCGGGGGGATCCTCGAGAACCTGGGCCGTTTTGATGAGGCCCGCAAAGGGTATGAAGAGATATTGGAAAAGTATAAGGACAGTCCGTCGGCCACCCAGGCGAAGGAAAGGATCGCGGCTTTACGTGAACGCAAAAATTAGGAAACGCATCTATTATTCCATCCTGATCTCGCTATTGATCCATTTTGGATTTTTGGTGTGGAGCTTCTTTGTCAAACTTTTGCCTGAGATGCATGCCCTGGAGAACCCGCAAAAGCTCATCCATGTGCGCATTGCCAAGGACGAGAGCTTGGGCGAGCAGCTGCCCAATGCCGATGACCGTCAATCGGAGAAGGCGGTCGAGATGGACGATCCTTTTGCGGCTGCCGAGAACCAGATGCCGTCCATGAAGTCCAAGGACCAGGTGGAAGACGCTGTTGAGTCCGCTGTCCATGAGAACGACGAGCCCCCGGCCCCTTCTGCCGTGCAGGAAGACCAGAACCTTCCCAGGCCGCAGCTGACCAATGAAGCCATCAGCAAGAAGGTGCGGCGCGCCACCCGCCGAAACCTGGTCGAGGTCGGCGAGGTGCCGTTCACGGATTTCAGTTCCGGCGCTCCGGTCACCGACGCCGGCGAGGATATTTCCAAGGACTTCCTGGATAAAAGCAGCATGGCCATGAAACTTCCGGCCTCCCCGCCCACACGGGCGGCCAACGGCCCGGATGAATTCCAGGTGATGAAGAAAAGCTCCGCCGGGCTTGACCGCAAATCCAAGGCTGTTGACCTGGGCTCCACGCTGACGTATGAGCTTTATAAATACCAGGACCCCAAGACAGGGCAGAAATATTTCAAGCTCTTGGTCAAGGTGAGGGACGCCACGGTCAATTTCCCCGTCATCCCCAAGGAGATCATCTTCCTGGTCGACTCTTCAGAAAGTATCGGTGAGGACAGGTTGAAACAATTCAAGGACGGCATCATGTACGCCCTGAAACGCCTTAATCCCGATGACCGGTTCAATATCACCTTCTTCAAGGACAAAAGTATTCCGTTAAGCCCCGTCTCCCTTAAGAACGATGAGGCCGGGATGAAGAAGGTCGGGGTCTTCTTTGACGATTACAGGGCCGGGTCCAGGACCGATGTGTACAGCGCCCTTGAGACCAGCATCAATATCAAGGAACAATTCACCCCATCCTACAGGGTGGTCTTGACCGATGGCTACCCCACCCAGGGGCTGGTCAATACCCGCCAGGTCATCAATGAGGTCTCAAAGGCCAATGACGGCAAGGTGAGCATATTCACGCTCGGTGGCGGGGTTGCGGTCAGTCCTTACATGTTGGATTTCCTGGCGTACAAGAACCGCGGATGGTCGCAGGTGATCAACCGTGAATATCTGATAGGCAAAGGCGTCGCTGCTCTGTACGACCGTATCAAGGACCCGCTGCTGTTGAACCTGCGCTACTTGATCAGCGGCGTGAATACTGCGGAAGTCTACCCGAAGACGCTGCCGGATTTCTTCAAGGGTTCGGAATTTGTCATTTACGGCATTTATAACGAGGAGAATAAATTTTTCCTGCAGGTGTTGGGCGATGTGCTTGGCGAAAAGAAAGAATTCGCCTTAAGTTCGTCCCTGGAGCAGGCGCTCGAGGGCGACAAGGACATTGCCCGGCAGTGGGCCTTCCATAAGATCTATTATTTGATCGGGGAGTTGAAGCACAACGAAGATAATAAAGAGCTCGTCGGGCAGATCAATGATCTTTGTGCTCAATATGGGATCGTGACGCCGTATTCGATCGAACGCAAGTCCGCCAAACCCAAAGAAGTCCCATCCGCAGCAGAAGTTCTTCCTACGTCGAACGTTCCAGCAAAATAGGGTAAATGTCGTCGATGTTGACCTGGCCGGTCCGTACTTTATTGATGGCATCCAAGGCCATGGACTGTGACCCATCTTCGGCAACGATCCTCTCCATTTCAGGGAAGGAGGCCTTGTTGACCACCGCTTCGCGCAGCCGTTCCGTGAACAGGACCACTTCAAAGACGCCGATGCGTCCTTTATATCCGGTGCCGGAGCATTGGGGGCAGCCGGCTCCTTTATAGAAGACCGTTTCAGAGGGAATGCTGGCCGGCTCCTCGGAGGCCAGGTAATGCAGGCCACCCTCTGCGGAGGGTTTTGGTGCCGGGATGAATAATTTGGGGTCAATGCCGCACTGGGCGCAAAAACGGTTGAGGGTGGCGGCGTCTGTTTTATAGGGAACGCGGCAGGCGTCGCAGATGCGCCGGATGAGGCGCTGGGCCACGACCCCGATCATGGCATAGGCCACCTCGTGGCGTTCCACACCCATGTTGATCAGGCGCATCACGGTGCCGAGCGCGCTGTTGGCGTGCAGGCTGGTCAGGACCAAGTGACCGGTGATGGAGGCGCGGATGGCGATCTCGGCGCTCTCACGGTCGCGCATCTCCCCGATCAAAAGTACGTCCGGGTCCTGGCGGAGCACCGCCTTCAAGCCCGAAATGAAGTCCTCATTCCCCTTGTTCTTAAGGTCGCATTGGTTGATGCCGTCGATCTGGTATTCAACAGGGTCTTCAAGGGTGACAATGTTGACCGAAGATGTGTGCAGGCGGCGCAGCACGGAATACAGCGTCGTTGTCTTTCCTCCGCCGGTGGGGCCGCTGACGATGATCAGCCCGTTCTTGCGCTGCACGATCCTTTCCAGCCGGGCTTGGTCTGCCGCGCCCAGGCCGATCTTCTTCAGGTCGACGATGGCGGAGTCCTTGTTGAGCACGCGAATGGCGATCTTGTCACCCAGGATGGTCGGGAAGGTGGCGATGCGAAAATCGAGTTTCTGTCCCTTGATCTCCATGGCAAAGCGGCCGTCCCAGGCCTTGCGGCTGGCGGCGCTGTCGGTTGGGATGTTCGCCAAGATCTTCAGGCGGGGAAGGACGTTGATGCTTGGGTCTTTGATCTCAAGCACATCATAAAGTTTTCCGTCGATGCGAAAGCGTACGACCAGCTGGTTGGGGCGCGGTTCAAGATGGATGTCGCTGGCCCGACCGGCAATGGCCTCTGCCAGGATCAGGTTGACGACTTCGCTGGTCAGGTTGGTGGCCGCCGGGGGGGTCGTACTTCCCCACGAGCTCTTCTTTTCGGTATAACGGCTTAGGAGTTCCGCGTAGAGGGATTTGATGGAAAGCATAGGAAAATCATATAGTAAGGGGCCATAAAAATCCAGAACATATGCCGGAAAATTATTGCTCCATCTTTGGGAACTTTTCTGTATAATGAGCGGTACTAATGGAGGGTCATTGAAAAAGAGTTTCTTTAAAAAGTTCAGTTTCAGGGTCACGGCGTCCATGGTCCTTTCCATGATGGCGGTCGTGGTCTTAAGCGCCCTGATGATCTACCAGTTCACGTTCCGGTCTCAGTTCGAGGGACTGCGCGCGAATTTAAAGGCCATTGCCCAGACCGCGGCCATGACCATCAGCCCCGAATACGTGGAACAGATCCCGCTCAATAAAAGTGGCCTCCTGACCCAGGGTTATGCGGTGGTCAGCGCCCACTTGAAGAAGATCCGCGCGGCCAATCCCCAGATCAAATACATTTACGTCCTGACCAAGACCAACGACACCCAGATCTGGCGTTTTGTGGTCGATGAGGACATGGATAATCGCCGCGACAGCCTCCCCGGCGCGCCCTATAATGCCGGCCGCTTCAGGCAAATGCTGCGCGGTTTTGATGTGCCTTCCGCGGACAAACAGATCGAGGAGGATGAGTGGGGCAAGACACTCTCCGGGTATGCGCCGATCCGCGACGCATCCGGCCGTCCCATTGCCCTCCTTGGGGTTGATATCGATGCGGAGCAGATCTACATCATGGAACGCCAGATCATCCTGCGCACGACGGTCGTTGTGGTCGTCGGCATCTTGCTGGCGCTGATCCTGGGCTTCCTCATCTCCAGGCGCGTGGTGGGGCCGGTGCACCAGCTCATCGCCGGCGCCAAATATATCGGCGAAGGCAATTTGCATTACCAGGTGAATGTCTACGGGGACGACGAGATATCCCAGCTGGCGGACGCCTTTAATAAGATGGCCCGGAACCTGGTCGGGTCCAGGCAAAAACTGGTGAGTTATTTTTTTGATACGGTCAAATCCATGGTCAAGGTGCTTGAGATCCGTGACCACTACACCATGGGGCACTCGGAATCCGTGGCTGCCTATGCCGGGCTGATCGCCCAGCGCATGGGGGTCGATGCCAAGACGCGCGAAATATTCCACAATGTTTGTCTCCTGCATGATATCGGCAAGGTCGGCGTGCGCGACAGCATCCTGCTCAAGCCTGAAAAGCTCAACGACGACGAATGGCAGATCATCCAGCTGCATCCGGTCTGGGGCGAACAGATCCTCAAGCCCATCCTCCAGGATCAGCTCATGCTCTCCGTCATCCGCAACCACCACGAGCGCTACGACGGCAAGGGCTATCCCGATGGCTGGAGGCAGGACCAGATCCCCCTCTTGGTCGCCATTGCCACGGTCGCGGACTGTTACGATGCCATGACCTCCACCCGTTCCTACCGCAAGGCCATGACCAAGCAGGAAGCCATCGACCAGCTGGTCAAGGGCAGGGGCACCCAGTTCCATCCCGAAGTCGTTGACGTATTCCTTTCCATCCTCCACGAACAAGACAAAATCACCTAAGCCGCCCTAAGGAAAATCTGGTTGACAGAACCGGGCTTTTTGTTAAGATAATCTTAAATAAGTTAAAATCTAACGTATTTAGGCAGGAGATCTTTATGGTCCGCTTGTGCGTCAATCTTGTTCTGGGAGCATTATTATGGATACCGGTCCTGGCCATTGCCGGGGACGCGACGTATACGCTGGTCATCAAAGGCCATAAATTCGAGCCTGCAGAATTGAAGGTCCCTGCCGGACAGAAGATCAAGATCACCATCGATAACCAAGATCCTACCCCTGAAGAATTCGAAAGCCGTGAATTGAAACGCGAGAAGGTGATCCCGGGATCATCTAAGGGCGTCCTCAGCATTGGCCCCTTGAAGCCGGGTTCCTATGCCTTTGTCGGTGAGTTCCACGAAAATGAGGCCAAGGGCGTCATCATCGCTGAATAATCCAAAACAGGTACCCGACCATGTTCTCCATTGCCGTTGTCATTTTTAGAGAAGTCCTTGAAATATCCTTGATCCTGGGCGTGCTTCTTGTTGCCACCAAGGGGCTTCCTAAGCGCGGGCCGTGGGTATGGATGGGGCTGGTGCTTGGCGTGGCAGGTTCGGTGACCGTTGCTATTTTTGCGGATGTCATTTCACGCGCGGCAGAGGGCATGGGCCAGGAAATGATGAACGCCATCATTTTGTTCATTGCCGCATTCTTGATCGGCTGGACGGTTTTGTGGATGACGCGCCACGGGCGGGAATTGACCCATCATTTCAAACAGGTGGGCGCAGCGGTCATCAAGGGACAGAAGCCCATGTATACGCTGGCCGTGGTCGTTGCCTTGTCGGTATTAAGGGAAGGTGCCGAGGTCGTGATGTTCATTTACAGCGCCATGGTCACCGGCGGCAAGGTCTATCAGCTGGCCATGGGCGGCATGCTTGGTGCCTGCGCGGGCATTGCGGTCGGCATGGCCATTTATTACGGGCTTATGAAGGTGCCCACCCGCCAGATCTTCGCGGTCACCAGCTGGCTTTTGATCTTTCTCGTGGCCGGTATGGTGGCGCAGGGTTTTGGTTTTCTGTCCGCGGCCGGTCAGGTGCCTGAGATCATCCCCGCGGTCTGGGATTCCTCCCACATCATTGCCGAGAACAGCCTCTTGGGCAGGTTCATGCACATCCTCGTCGGCTATACCGAGAGGCCGTCGGGCATACAGCTTATCACCTACACCCTGACCATCATCGGCATGGTGGCCGCGCTTAAGCTCTATGCGCAAAATGCTCCGTCCGCAAAACCAGCCCAAGCATGACCACCGTCCTTCTCCTTGTCATCTCGAATATCTTCATGACCTTTGCCTGGTACGGGCATTTGAAATACAAGAATTCCCCGCTGTGGATCGTCATCTTGGCCAGCTGGCTCATTGCTTTTTTTGAATATTGTTTTCAGGTGCCGGCCAATCGCTGGGGTCATGGCCAGTTCAATGCGGCGCAGTTGAAAACCATCCAGGAAGTGATCACGCTGGTGGTCTTCTGCGTATTTTCGGTGGTGTACCTGAAGGAAGAATTGAAGTGGAACTACCTGGTCGGCTTCGGCTTTATGGCCTTAGCTGTGTTTTTTGTGTTTAAGAAATTCTAACACCGCTGGAACGAGTGAGATCGCCACGATCGCCAGCACCACCAGGGAGAAATGTTCGGACACGAATTGCAGGTTCCCGAAGAAGAAGCCCGCGAACACCCCCGCGAACACCCACAATAGACCGCCTGCGATATTATAGAACGTGAACGTCGTGTAGGGCATGTCCCCGACCCCGGCCATGAAGGGCGCGAAGGTGCGCACGATGGGGACGAAGCGCGTGATGATGATGGTCTTGGCCCCGTACTTGGCGTAGAAATCCGCTGTGCGTTTTATATACTCCGGTTTGATGAAGGGGATCTTTTCATTGTTGCGGATCTTGGACGCCAGCATCTTGCCGATGCCGTAATTGACCATGTTTCCCAGGATAGCAGCGACGGAGAGAAGCGCCAGCAGGGCGCCTAGGTGCAGGGAATCCTTGGCGGCCAGGGCTCCCAGGACAAAGAGCAGCGAATCACCGGGAAGGAAGGGCGTGACCACAAAGCCCGTTTCAGCGAAAATGATGCCGAATAGAATGGCGTAGATCCATACCCCGTATTGCCCCGCCAGCTGGGCCACATGATGGTCAAGGTGCACAAAGATATCGATAAAAGATTTGATGATTTCCATTACAGCCTCCAAACGGTTTAAGTATAATAGATTAAATCTTAACCAAAGGACGCCGGCGATGCCATTAAAAAAGTTCTTATTTATTATTTTTGCTGTTGTATTCGGATTTTCATCCCATCTTTCCGCCTTTGCGGACACTGCGGCGAAGGAGCGTGCGGTCAAAGCCAAGGAGATCAAGGCGAAGCGCCATGCATGGTGCAAGGAACATCCTTTTGAAGCAAAGCAGCGGGCCCGTCGGCGCGAGCTGTGGCTCAAGGACCATCCCAAAGAGCGTCAGGAAGAGCAGCTTAAGAAGAAATTGCGTTACGCGGAGAAGGTGGGGGACGGAAAAAGGGCCAAGGTCATTAAGAAAAAGATGGCCAAGGTCGAGGGTAAGCAGGCCAAGGAAAAAGAGAAGAAAGAAAACAGCGCCGAGGTGAAACCATGAAGCCGATCTGCCATGTTTTGAGCATTGCCGTTCTGTTGTCTTTGTCGCTCCCGTCATTTGCACAGGAACCTGCAGCTAAACCCAAGAAGCCCAGCAGAGAGGAATGGTTGAAAGAACATCCCCAAGAAGCCGAAAAGCTAAAGGCCCAGGAGAAAGAGTGGCTTAAGACACATCCGGAGGACAAGAAAAGAGAAGAATTGCTTCTGGAAGTGCAGGAAGCGGTCGCGAAGAAGGATAAGGCGCGGATCAAGGAATTGTCCACCCAGATCGCGGAAATGGAAAAAAGACGGGGTGCCGAGCAGAAGGTCCGGCATGAACAATTGCTTAAAGAACATCCGCAAGAATTGAAGAAGATAAATGTTCCCGGTGCCGGGACTGCCAAATGAAATATCTCCGCGGGACATTGATAACGCTCACTGTGTTGGCCATTGCCGCATTCGCGGCCTACCGGTTCTTTGAAGAGAGCTTCCTGTCCAAGGTCATCGGGCGCCTCAACGCTGAATCCCGCGCGGCCGAAGTCCTTGTCACCGGCGTGAATTACAATGAGGAGTTCCGCAAGAATTTCACCACCATCAAATTCCTTGAATACGACGCGGAGGGAAAGCCGCTCGAGCCCAAGTATTTCACCTTTCCGGGCAAGGTCATCCAGTTCCAGTCCCTGGTTGTGCGCTTCAATGATAAGTTCGTGATGGCCGGCGACCGTTTGCGCGGCAAGAGCGTGTATCTATTCTGGAAGGCCTTCACCCTCGATGGTGCTAATACCAAGGAATTCCCCATCAGTTATGTGCAGGAAGTGCCTGGGGGTTACAGGGTCGAGGGGAAATCCAACGGGGTTCAGGAACGGTTCTGGCGTGAATTCTGGAAGTATGCCTTTGATGAACGGGCGGCCGCGCATGCGGGTGTCAAGAATGTGCAGATCGAGGCTCCCGGCGCCATGTTCATCCCCGGGTATTTGTACACCATCAGGATCGAGCACGACGGGGGATTGCGCATCGATACCAAGGCGCTGCCGCCTATTTTGCGCGGGGAACAGGTATTGTAGTTTTTTGTCGCAGCATTGCGTCCACAGCCAGTAACGATTGCCTGGCATTCTCATCCGCAGGATCATAACGCACCACCACATCCAGGTATTGCCGCGCTTCTTCCAAGCGGCCCATGCGGTAATAGAGGTCTGCCAGCGACCGGTAGGAAAAGATAAAGTTCGGCTGCAGTTCGATCGCCTTCTTAAAACTTTTTTCAGCCAGCTCTAGCCGCCCGGTGTCCCGGTAGGTCCCGCCGATATTGTGGTAGGCCACTGCATTTCGGGGATCCATTTCAATGGCCTTGGCGTACCAGATCTCCGCCTTGTCGTTGATCCCCTTGTCCGCGTATTCCATCCCCAGGTTATTGATGACCCGGTAGCTCGGCGAGAATTTCACCAATTGTTCGTAGAAACCGATGGCGGTGCGCCAGTCGAGATTGCGGCGTATGTTGATGCTGCAAAATACCGCCAGCACAAGTGCGCAGGCGACCAGGGCGGGTTTTTGTAGATTCTTCTTTTCCACAGATCTTAGGGCAGTGTCTGCGACCACCAGCACAATGCCGATCATGGGCATATAAAGGAAGTGTTCGTAGATCAGGGCATTGATGGGCACCAGCACATTGGAGGCTGGTGCGATGGCCAGGAAGAACCAGGCAAAGCCGAAGGACAAGAGCGGCCTGGAGCGCCAGCATTTGAATATCGCAAAGACCATGAGGGCCGCCGCGGCTCCTCCGAGCAGAACGTCCCATTCGAACAAGGAATGGGCCCAGGGCATTTGACGCTCGACGCGCAATTCATAGGGAAAGAAGAGGAAGCCGGCATATTGGGTCATGGCCTTGAAGAAGGTCATGAGCCGCAGGAAGATATTCGAGGTGAATTCATTGTTCTCATTGTAGAAATTGAAGCTGTTCGAAAAATTGAGCACGGTGCCGCGCAGGACCACATAGGTCAGGGCCAGGGCAAAGAACGGCCAGGCGGCAGAGAGAGTCTTTTTCGCCCGTGCCCAGAACGCAGGGCCCTTTTGCAGCAGGAGCAGGTCCATCGTCGGCAGGAGTGCGCAGAGCACAAAACCTGTTTCCTTGCTGATGAGGGCCAGGGGATAGCACAGGAGCGCAAAGTAGAAATTTCGGCTGGCAAAGGCCGGCTTGGCGGATTGGCGGAAGCGTGTGAACAAGAGGAGCGAGGACAGGACGAAGAAGGTCGCCAAAGGATCGCCCAGACTGTTCACATAGACCACGGCCTCATTGTGAACAGGATGCGTCACAAAGATAAGGGCAACGATCGTCGCCAGGATGCGACCGTTGAACAGTCGCGTGAACAGGAAATAAATTAAAATGCCGTCGAGGGCATGGAAGACCACGTTGAGGGAATGCCAGCCGGGCGCCCAGGTTTGCCAGAGATGCCAGGCCGTGGTGAAGATGGTCAGGAGCATGGGGCGCCAGTAATTGCTGACCAGGTAAGAGCCTGCCACCAAGTTCTCGCTGAAGAATTGCGGGAAATAATGCCAGTCGCGGATGTAGCGGTTCTTGAGGATGAAATCATCATCGTCCCAGAACATCTCATTGGGCAGGCAGTTATGGTACGCGATGATCGCGGCCAGCGCGATCAGCAGGATGGGGAGCCACTTTTTTCTCACGCCGTAATTTTATCCTATTTATATATCGCGTTGTATTTTTTTATGTTAATATTCTCAGATTAGTGGAGTACAGAATTTTTCGCTAGGTCGCGAAAAATTCTGTATAAATTCGCACAGGCAAACTTGGTGTTCGCCTGCGGCTCCACAAGTTTGGTGCTCATTCATGAAAATACACGAATATCAAGGACGTAATTTATTCGCCCAGTACGGCATTCCTGTTGCCGACGGCGACGTTAGCGACAATGTTGCCGGCGCCAAGGCCATCGCTCTTAAGACCGGTTATCCGGTCGTGATCAAGGCCCAGGTCTTGGTCGGCGGACGCGGTAAGGCTGGCGGGGTCAAGGTCGTTTCCAATGAAGCGGATCTGGCGACTGAATTCGCCCGCATCAAGGCTCTCAACATCAAGGGATACACCGTCGACACCCTGCTTGTTGCCAAGGCCATCGACATCAAAAAAGAATATTACGTGGCCGTCACCATCGACAATGTCAAAGGTGACGTGGTCATCATCGCCTCCGCCGAGGGCGGGGTCGAGATCGAAGAGACCGCCAAGACCAATCCTGAAAAGATCCATAAATTCTATATGCAGGGTGAACGCACCCTGAATGAAGCGCGCTGGGCCCCGGTGGCCGCACAGATCTTCCCGGACATCCGCCTGCAGAAGAGCGCCACCTCCATCATTGAGAAATTACTGAAGGTATTCTTCGAGAAAGACTGTTCTCTGGCTGAGATCAACCCCTTTGTCATCAATGGCGAGGGCAATCTCATGGCTGCGGATGCCAAGGTCATCATCGACGACAATGCTTTGTACCGCCAGGAAGATGTCGAGAAGCTGCGAGACCTTAAATATGATGATGCCGATGAATTGGAAGCCAAGGCTAAGGGCTTGAGTTTCGTTAAGCTCGAAGGTTCGGTCGGTTGCATCGTCAACGGTGCGGGCTTGGCCATGGGCACCATGGACGCGGTCAATCTCCTGGGCGGCAAGCCGGCCAATTTCCTCGACGTGGGCGGTTCCTCCAATCCGGAAAAAGTATTGAGCGCCATCCGCATCATCCTGCGCAACAAGGACATCCGGGTCATCCTCATCAATATTTTCGGCGGCATCACCCGCTGCGATGATATCGCAACCGGCATCTTGGCCGCGCTTAAGCAGATCAATATCCCCGTGCCCCTGGTCATCCGTTTGACCGGCACCAACGAAAAAGAAGCTAAGGAAATGCTCACCGCAGCGGGGTTGAACACCTTCACCTCCATGCGTCAGGCCGTTACCGAAGCTGTCAGGTTGGCTAAATAATATGTCCATTTTGATCGATCAAAACACTAAAGTCATTGTCCAGGGCATCACCGGCCGCGACGGCTCCTTCCACGCTAAGCAGATGCTGGAATACGGCACCAAGGTCGTCGGCGGGGTCACTCCGGGCAAGGGCGGCCAGGAAATGCACGGCATACCCGTTTTCAATTCCGTCAAGGACGCTAAGGAGGCCACGGGCTGCAATGCCGCGGTCATCTATGTCCCGGCCAAGTTCGCCAAAGACGCCATCCTGGAAGACATTGCCAACGGCATCGAACTCATCATTTGCATCACCGAAGGGATCCCGGTCATTGACATGGTCGAGGTCAAGAAGGCCATGGCCAAGAGCAGCTGCCGTTTGATCGGCCCCAACTGCCCGGGCTTGATATCTCCGGGTAAGGCCAAGATCGGCATCATGCCCGGCCACATCCACAAGGCCGGCAATATCGGCGTGGTTTCCCGTTCGGGCACACTCACCTATGAAGTGGTCTTCAACCTGACCGCCGCCGGCATGGGCCAATCGAGCTGTGTTGGTTTGGGCGGCGACCCCATCATCGGCACCCGTTTTGTCGACGTCCTCAAGATGTTCCAGGACGATCCGGACACCAAGGGCATTGTCATGGTGGGCGAGATCGGCGGCGGGGACGAACAGACCGCAGCCGAATTCATCAAGAGCTATGTGAAGAAACCTGTGGTCGCCTTTGTCGCAGGCCGCACCGCACCAGCGGGCAAGCGCATGGGCCACGCGGGCGCCATCATTTCCTCAGGCGACAGCACGGCCGAAGCCAAGATGCAGATACTGCGCGACGCCGGCGTCACCGTCATCGATTTCCCCGACGAGATCCCGCAGGCTTTGGCTGCAAGATTAAAGTAATCCCAGGGTCGTTCGGCCTATGAAGAAAAGCAAGCCCCCCTTAAAGAACATCTTCATTTCCGCCATCCACCAGAATGCCGGCAAGACCACGCTGTCCTTGGGTCTGTTCAAAAGTTTCCAGGAACGTAAGTTCAAGACCGCCTTCATGAAGCCCGTCGGCCAGGAAACCGTGAGCTACGGGGACAAGGCCATCGACAAGGACACCTATTTGATCGGTGAGGTCTACCACTGCAAGAAGCACATCAAGGACATGAGCCCCATCACCGTCGGGCGCGGCTACACTGAAAAATACATCTTAAACCCCCAGAAGGAAGAGCTGCAGGCCAAGATCAAGAAGTCCTTCCAGACCCTGGTCAAGGGTAAGAATGCCATCATCGTCGAGGGAACAGGCCATGCAGGGGTTGGTGCGGTCATCGATTGTTCCAATGCGGATGTGGCGGCCCTCCTGGGTTCCAAGGTCATCATCGTCTCCCAGGGCGGGATCGGCCGCGCCATCGACGAGATCATGCTCAATAAAGCCCTTTTTGACCAGTGCAATGTGCCGATCCTGGGCGTCATCATCAACAAGGTATTGCCGGACAAGATCGAGAAGATCAAGAGCATCGTGGGGAAGGGTTTGGACCGCAAGGGCATCCGTTTGCTGGGGGTCATCCCCGAGATGGACCTTTTGAGCGCGCCTACGGTGGCGCAGATCAAGGAACGCTTGGACCTCAAGGTCTTTTCCGGTGAAGAGAATTTGAATGCCCGTGTGCATGATGCGATTGTCGCCGCGATGGAGCCCTACAATATGATCGGCCATTTGCGCGATGGGGCCCTGGTCATCACCTCCGGTGACCGTGTGGACAATATCCTGGTTGCCGTATCTTCCTATCTTTTGCAGCAGGGCAACCGTGTCAAGGTGGCAGGGTTGATCTTGACCGGCGGTTTGACCCCTGATGCCAAGATCGCAGGCTTGCTCAAGGACAGCCGTATTCCGGTGCTTTATTCCGAATCCGACACCTACACCATTGCGGCCGCCATTGAGAACATGACCCCCAAGATCCAGAAGACCGACCGCGACAAGATCCGCGAAGCCCATCGCTTGGTCAAGAATTATGTGGATGTGGACATGATCGTGGAAAATCTTTAAGAAACACCATCCGTAACATCAACATTCCCAACAACTTAAATTTCTGCTTAAAACACCCTCCTTGGTGTCTTGATTTTTATAGGGGATATGGTATATTTTCTTAACATTTCTTGGGAAAACGTTTTCCATAACACCTAGGGAGAACAGCTGATAATGTCTATTTTTCGCCGCCTTATTTCATCCGTTGTCCTCTGTGCCTTCCTCTCAACCAGCATTTTTTCGAACAATACATATGCCGCATCCAATACGGTCCTGGGCCTTCCGGCCCCAGGCACCATGGTTACCGTAAGCCCGGCCTATATTCCTGTTTTGATCAAGGGCATGAGCATCCATCCCAATGACCCTCTGGTCTTTGATTTCATTGTGGACACCGGACATACCAAGATGCGCGGGGCAGAACTTAAGGCGGAGAGCGAAAAGCTCATCAAATATTTCATGGCCTCACTGGCTGTTTCTGAAGAGGATCTCTGGGTCAATCTTTCCCCGTATGAAAAAGACCGCATTGTGCCCGATGCGTTGGGCGCTACCGATATGGGCCGCGACCTGTTGGCACAAGACTATGTGCTCAAGCAGTTGACGGCTTCCTTAATTTATCCTGAGAAGGAATTGGGCAAGAATTTTTGGGACCGCGTGTACAAGCAGGCGCAGGAACTTTATGGCACCACAGATATCCCGGTCAATACCTTCAACAAGGTTTGGGTCGTTGGCGATAAGGCCAAGGTTTTTGAACGCAATGGCACGGCCTTTGTGGTCGAGAGCCATCTGAAGGTCATGCTTGAAGAAGACTATTTAGCAGCACAGAAGCATTATCTAAAGGCGGGTGGCCCGGAGGTGGGGACCCCGAACGCCCGCAGCGAAAGCGAGGACGAGCGGGGTGCCGCAGGGACAGGACCCGCCACACTAGCTTCGCAAGTGATCCGAAATGTCATTATCCCTGAACTAGAGAAAGAAGTGAACCAGGGTAAGAATTTTGCCACCCTGCGTCAGATCGTCAATTCTCTGGTGCTTGCTAGCTGGTATAAGAATTCGATCAAGGAATCCCTGCTCAACCAGGTGTACAGCAACAAGTCCAAGGTCAATGGCATCAAGACCGACGATCCTTCCGTGAACACGAAGATCTATCAGCAATATTTGGCCGCCTATAAGAAGGGCGTATTCAATTATATCAAGGAGGACATGGACCGTGTCAGCCACCAGCCCGTGCCGCGTAAATATTTTTCGGGTGGTTTCAAGCCCGGGGAATTGACCGCTCCGGAACGCGCGATGATGGTCGATCCTGATGACTTAACCCCTGAAGGGGAAGATTTTAGGGTCACGGTTGCTGCCAATCCCACGACGGAAGCTGGGCGTGAGGATGCCAGCGGTGTTGTGGCGGGCCAAGAATACGATGCCGCTGGGGCGGGTGTCACTGGCGACGAGGCCATGCATGTGGCTCCGGAGAATTTCAGGATTGCTTTACAGGCCAAACTTCAAGCTGTGCATGAGAGCCTGCAGCCGCTGCTGACGGAATATTACGAGGCAAAGGCGGCCGGTCAGGACGCGCGCGTTAAAGAGCTTGATGCACAGATCAATGTCATTGTCGACCGGTCGAACGTATACGCCCAGCCGGATGTCGATCAACTGAGCCTGTTGCGCAATTTTGCGAATTTGGATCAATTCCGCGCCAGCCCGGAATATGCACAATACCGTGCCTTGGCAGAGAAAACTTTGCTCACAGGGCGGTATATCCCCCAGTTCCTTTTTGCCGGGGCAGCCACGCGTCTGAACCGAGGCGCCATGTATCCTCTTGATATTTGGAAGCTCGCCCAGGAATTGGCTGGTGCCAAACCTGGGGACGCAAAATTCAATTACGGCATGGGACCCCGTCAGATTATCGCCTACCGCATGGCGATCGAGCAAATGGCCCAACAGGCAGGGATATCCCCCAAGGAAGCAATGGCCGCCCAAAGACTGATCTTCAGCGTCAATGAAGACATTGTGGATATGGTGCAGCAGGATTTCCAGGCCCATGATTTTTACGGCTTTGATCCGGCCAAGGTTTATTTTGTCCTCCAGCCCACGTATCAGGGCTATCGTTCCTCGGGAGAAGGCATAGAGCTCGATGAGAAGAGCGAAAGCTTTCCCTATGGCCATGGCCATAATTTCAAGCAGCTGGGTCAAAAAGGCCAGGCTTTTACTGTGTCTGCGGACGGCAGCAGGAAATTCTTGGATACGAATATCCTGGATATTGCAGGGGATGATGCTGTTATCGGCACGCACCGCATCAATGACCTGACCAAATTTTCCTATAAGACCGTCGTTGATGTCGACAAGCTGGCGCTCGGGATGTCCTTACAGGCGCAGGGCAGGAAGGTGGTCGTTGAGCTTGTGAATAATCCCAAAGGCACCCAGGGCGGCAATGCCATCATCTCTCCATCGGGACAAGAGTTCCTTCTGGAAACATCCAATGCCAAGGGCAGTGGGCGGCTGATGCGGCTTCTGAAGCAGGCGGGCGATGAAAAAGCCCCGTACAATGCTTTTAGGCTTCTTTATAACGTAAAGGCATTGAAAGGATTGTTGAAGAAGGACCTGCCGTTCAATCTGCGTTTCAAGAACGGTGTATTCTATCTTGATGCGGTCACTGGAGACGTCACGCAATCCCCTGAAGCCAATACGGGTTTCTTTACCGGCGGTGAGGATACCCATGATTTCAAGGAACCTGCGAATATTCAGGAGGCGGTCACCTTTTTGAGGCAGCAGGATGCTGAACTGGAAGATTTTGCCATGACAGCCGAACGGAATGAAGAGGGGGCTCCCATCGAAACAGATGCCGCAAAGACCCCTTTTGGAAAAAGATTGATGGCTGGGATCGGCTGGAACGATCCGACCGGCCGCGTGCTTGACGGCTACGGCATTGAGCTGCCAATGAAACAATATTCGTTCCATCCTAACGGCATGGTGGATATCAAGGTGGTTATTGAAGGCGATCCTTACCGCGTCGAAGTGCCGTTTGAGCGACTGGAAGCAGTGATCAAGAATGTTGATACCCTCGTCGGCTTTAATAAAGCAGACGATATCATCATGGAATTAGCGATCTTGGCGGCAGGCACTGAAGATATGGCCATGGCGACGCAAAAGCCGAGGAAAAAAGACGGCCCAGGGCTGTTGTTCTTTGCACGGTACAGAGAGGTCGTTCGCATGCCCAGCAGCGCCGCTAAAGCGCGGGTTTTATTGGAACTGGCCGAAAAAGCCAGGGAGAACCATCAATCCGGTTTATCGGAACGCTTGAAAGCAGAGGCAGCGCGGATCAAAGGCGGACAACGCGCTGACAGGGCTGCTCTTGCCCAGTCCCCCGGCGGTATCGACCTTAACACCAAGAACATGCACATCGACGTCACCAAGGATGGGAACGGGGTCAAGGTCACCTTTGACCCAGCCATGCTTGAACGGTTCAAGAAGGGCGATTTCACCGGCGTTGTGCCCGTGATCCTCAACATCACGCCCATCCCAAGCGTCCTTCCGCTCCTGGGCTTTTCCCCCCGCAAAGAAGACGAAGTGCTAGCCCAGGCGGGAGTCTAGTGCTATACTTGACTCCTTAAAGGGGAATTGAAATGACCGAACGCACAAAGAATAAAAAATTGAACGTTTCTTCCGTCGAAGAACTCAAGATCCTCCGCAATATCGTGGAGATCGCCTCCTCCGAACTCGACCTTAATCTCACCCTGCAGCTGGTCGTTAAGATCGTCACTGAAATGACCGAAGCAGATTCAGTGTTCATCTACCTCTTCGATGAGAAAAAAGAGAATCTCGTGCTCATGGCGTCCAAGACCGGGCATAAGAAGGAGCTCGGCAATCTGGAATTAAAGGTCGGCGAAGGCATCACCGGCTGGGTGGCCCGCGAGAACAAGAACGTGGCCATCAAGTCCAAGGCCTACAAGGATCCGCGTTTCAAGAATTTTGATGTCCTGCCGGAAGACCGATATGAAGCGTTCCTGTCCGTTCCCATCATCTATAAGGGAAAAGCCATTGGGGTCGTCAACGTTCAGCACAAACGCGAGCAGGATTATGCGGCCGGGACGGTCAATTTGCTCGAAATGATCGCCAAACAGGTGGGGGGAATCCTCGACCATGCCAGGCTTTTCGAGGACACCCGCACCAAGGCCCTGCAGTTTGACGCCCTGGTCAAGGTCAGCCAGTCCATCACGTCCCAAAGTTACCTGGATGAGATCCTCAACCTGATCGTGGTTGTTACCGCCGAAATGCTCAATTCCAAGATCTGTTCCATTATGCTCTTGGATGATAAGAACCAGGAGCTCGGGATCAAGGCCACACAGTCCTTGAGCGAGGAATATAAAAAGAAACCTAACATCAAGGTGGAGAACAGCTTAAGCGGCAGCGTAATTAAATCCAAAACCCCGGCTGTGGTCTATGATGTGCGCAAGGAAGCCAAATATGCCTACCGCGACCTGGCGGTCAAGGAAGGCCTGACCTCCATGGTGGCCGTGCCCATGATCGTCAAGAGCAAGGCCATCGGTGTCATTAATGTCTATACCAAGCAGCCCCATCACTTTAGCACGGAAGAGATCAATGTGCTCCAGATGGTCTCCAACCAGGCTGCTGTCGCCGTCGAGAACACCAAGCTCATGGAAGAGGCGCTTAAGGCCAAGGAAGCCCTGGAAACCCGCAAGCTCATTGAACGCGCCAAGGGCATTTTGATGAAGATGAACAGCCTTTCCGAGGATGCCGCCTACCGGTTGATCCACAAGAAAAGCATGGACACCTGCCGCTCGATGAAGGACATCGCCGAGTCCGTCGTCCTGATGTCGGACCTGCAAAAAGGCCTATAGTCGGCATCAAAAAAATCTTGACAAAGATGTTTTATTGCCTATACTTACATGCGTAGTTAAAAATTTAGCCGTTCGGAGCATTGATGTTTCGGACATGCAAAGGGCAAAGATAGTCCTCTGGAAGCTTACACAAAGCGCCGGAGGATTTTTTATTTTTGGGGCATCTACGGCAGATGTCTGGGGGCATTGAGGCCTTGTTGTTCGAAGATGGCACAAGGAGAGCCCTATGGAACACCAAAAATTGTCCGTCCCGATGCAGATCGTGGCTTTATCAGTGGCATTCGCCCAAATGGCCTTGGCCG
The DNA here is from genome assembly GCA_043775535.1 of Candidatus Omnitrophota bacterium. Taxonomy (GTDB): domain Bacteria; phylum Omnitrophota; class Gorgyraeia; order Zapsychrales; family Fredricksoniimonadaceae; genus JACQQW01. The sequence goes on along the minus strand of JAYVSG010000058.1, from coordinate 6,231 downwards.
CGGGCTTGTTCTATGCTTGTGCAACGCATCATTTGGTGTAACTCTTACTAACGGAAAGCAGCGGAGGTAAAAAGTAATGGACGCAACAAATCCTATTAATGCCGGCGATACAGCATGGGTTTTGACATCAGCCGCGCTGGTCATGCTGATGACCCCTGGCTTGGCCTTTTTCTACGGAGGCATGGTCCGTCGTAAGAACATCCTGGGTGTTTTGATGCAATGTATGTTCTGTTTGGGCCTGATCAGTGTTCTCTGGGTCGTTTATGGTTACAGCCTTTCTTTCGGCAAGGGTTCCCCTTACCTGGGCGGTTTGGATTGGTTCATGCTTAAGGGTGTCGGCCAGGATGCCAACGCCGATTACGCAGCGACCATCCCGCACCTGTCCTTCATGATCTTCCAGGCTATGTTTGCCATCATCACGCCTGCGCTGATCATCGGTTCTTTCGCCGAACGTATGAAATTCTCCTCGTTCGTTGTGTTCACCATCCTCTGGCTCACCTTCGTCTATGCTCCGATCTGTCACATGGTCTGGGCTGTCGGCGGCGTTGTGCGCGGCTGGGGTGCGTTGGACTTCGCCGGCGGTACGGTCGTCCACATCAATGCCGGTATCGCAGGTTTGATCACCGCTTTATTCTTAGGGAAACGCTTGGGTACTGACAAGCCTGGTATGCACAATGTGCCTTTCGTTGTCCTGGGCGCTGCTTTGCTATGGTTCGGTTGGTTCGGTTTCAACGCAGGTTCCGCCCTGGCCGCTAATGGCCTGGCCGCGAGCGCCTTCGTCACCACCAACACTGCTGCTGCCGCTGCTGCTTTGAGCTGGGCCTTGTTGGAATGGATCTTCTCTGGTAAGCCGACTATGCTTGGTACCGTTTCCGGTGTTGTTGCCGGTCTCGTTGCCATCACCCCGGCAGCTGGTTTCGTGGACCCTGCCGGCGCCTTGATCATCGGCGTCCTGGTCAGCGTGTTCTGTTATTTCATGGTCGCCTTCGTCAAGCCGAAATTGGGCTACGATGACACCCTGGATGCTTTCGGCGTCCATGGTATCGGCGGTCTCTGGGGCGCCTTGGCCACCGGTCTTTTGGCCCAAAAAGCGGTTAATTCCGCCGGTGCTGACGGTCTTTTCTACGGCAACCCTGCCCAGTTCATGATCCAGGTCAAGGCCTGTTTGGTCACCATCCTGTACTGCGGAGTGGTCACCTGGGTCATCTGCTTCGTGGTCGACAAGACCATGGGCCTGCGTGCCAACGCGGAAGAAGAGACAATTGGTTTGGACTTAAGCCAGCATCACGAGAGGGCTTACACGATACTCGACTAATTTTTAAAACATTATATTACGGAGGAATAAATGAAATTAGTTATCGCTATCATTCAGCCCCACAAGCTCGACGACGTCAAAAAAGAGCTGTATGCGGCTAATGTCAATCTCATCACGGTCAGCGAAGTCTTGGGCCATGGCCGCCAGATCGGCGTGGATGAATTCTACCGCGGCGTGAAGGAAACCGGCAATCTCCTGCGTAAGGTGCAGTTGGAGATTGCGGTCAATGAGGATTTCGTGGAACCCACGATCAAGGCCATCATCAAGGGCGCCCGCACGGGCAAGATCGGCGACGGTAAGGTTTTCGTCCTCGACCTGCCCCGTGTCATCCGTATCCGTACGGGTGAGGAAGGTTCCAAGGCCATCGGCTAAGGCCGTTTGGACGATCTGAAGTGCGAAGCCCCCGGGCAAAGGTCCGGGGGCTTTTGCGCTTGAACAAAAGACTTTGACAATAATGGCTTTAAGGTATATTTTTGATGTACAGATTTTAGGAAGATCAATCGTATAAACAGGGGGGTTGTATGGGTCATGCACGTGAAGAAGTGATCAATGCTTGCGCCGACGAGGGCTGTTGCAACGGTTCCGCCGCGGGCGTGCCGGAACAATTCGGCAAGAATGTGTTCAGTCTTAAGGTCATGAAGGAAGTCCTTTCCGCCAAGGCCTATGCTTCGATCGAGAAAACGATCAAGGAAGGCGGCAAGATCGACCCGACCATCGCCGACGAAGTGGCCGAAGCCATGAAGAATTGGGCCATTTCCAAGGGCGCCACGCACTTTACGCACTGGTTCCAGCCTTTGACCGGAACCACGGCCGAGAAGCACGACTCCTTCATCAGCTGGGACGGTACCGGCGGTGTTGTGTTGTCGTTCAGCGGCAAGGAATTGATCCAGGGTGAACCGGACGCATCTTCATTCCCGTCCGGCGGTTTGCGTGCGACCTTTGAAGCCCGCGGTTACACCGGCTGGGACCCGACGTCCCCGGCCTTCATCAAGGAAGGTCCGACCGGATCCACCCTGTGCATCCCGACCTTCTATATCGGCTACCACGGCGAGGCCTTGGACAAGAAGACCCCGCTTTTGCGTTCCATGAACGCTTTGTCCAAGCAGGTCTGCCGCCTGGCCGGCCTGTTCGGCATCGACATCAAGGGCAAGCGCGCGTACTGCACGCTCGGGCCTGAGCAGGAATATTTCTTGATCGACAAGGCGCATTATGAAGCGCGCATGGACCTGGTCCAGACCGGCCGTACGCTCTTCGGACGCAAGCCTGCCAAGCACCAGCAGCAGGAAGACCAGTATTTCGGCGCTATCAAGCCGCGCATCATGGCCTTCATGGAAGAGCTGGACCATACGCTTTGGGACTTGGGGATGCCGGCGAAGACCCGTCACAATGAGGTCGCGCCTGCCCAGTATGAGATCGCACCCATCTACGAAGACCTGAACACCGCCGTTGACCACAACATGATGGCCATGGAAGTCATGCGCCAGATCGCCGACCGCATGGGTCTCGTGTGCCTGCTGCACGAGAAGCCGTTCGCGGGCGTCAACGGTTCCGGTAAGCATAACAACTGGTCTGTCGTCGGTCCTGACGGCAAGAACTGGCTGTATCCCGGAAAGACACCGCATGAGAATGCGAAATTTTTGACCACCCTGTGCGCCATCATCAAGGCCGTCGACACCTACGCCGATCTCCTGCGCGTGACCGTTGCTTCCGCCGGTAATGACCATCGCCTGGGTGCCAACGAAGCTCCTCCGGCCATCGTGTCGATCTTCCTGGGCGACCAGTTGTTCGACATCATCGAGCAGATCGAAAAGGGCGGGGCCAAATCCTCCAAAGAGGGCGGCTCCATCAATGTCGGCGTCGATGCCTTACCGAACCTGGACCGCGACACCACCGACCGTAACCGCACTTCGCCGTTCGCTTTTACCGGCGCCAAGTTCGAGTTCCGCGCGCTTGGTTCCAACCAGAACCCGTCGGCTGCCAACATGATCCTCAACACCATTGTTGCCGAAGCCATGAGCCAGATCTGCGATGAGCTGGAAGCGGCCAAGAAGTCCGGCAAGGATTTCAACAAGGCCCTCCAGGGTATCCTGCAGGCGATCGTCAAGGAACATAAGCGCGTGCTGTTCAACGGCGACGGTTACACCGCCGAATGGCACAAGGAAGCCAAGAAACGCGGCCTTCCGAACCTGAAGACCACGCCGGAAGCCTTGGAAGTGCTCAAGACCAAGAGGAACATCGATGTCTTGGTCAAGCACGGTGTTCTTTCCGCTAAGGAATTGGCGTCCCGTTATGAGATCAATGTGCATGCGTACAATACCGTCATCGCGTTGGAAGGCGAATGCGCACTGACCATCGCGCGCACCCAATTGATCCCGGCTGCCCTGGAATTCCAGGCCCAGTTGTCCGTGGTCAAGTCGGTCACGCAGAAGAAACTTCTTAAGACCGTCTCTGCCTTGATCGATGATGCGATCACGGCCGCAGATGCCTTGGAAGCTTCTGTTGCCAAGCATGATTCTGCCAAGACCAGCGCGGGCATGCTGAAATTGCGCGAAGCCATCGATGAATTGGAAGGGTATGTGCCGGCGAATACCTGGCCCTTGCCTTCCTACGCGGAAATGCTGTTGATGAACGCGTAATAAGCAGTATAATTGAGGGGCAGCGTCCTTAAAGACGCTGCCCCTTTTTATTTATGATCCTTATCATCAAACACATCGATATTGAAGGTCCTGGTACCCTTGGTCTTTTTTTAAAAGAGGAAGGGGTTCCTTACCGCGTCATTGATCTGGAAGAGGGCGAGGAACTCCCTCAGGACCTGTCTCGGGTCAAGGCGGTGGTGGTGCTGGGTGGCCCCATGAATGTCGACGAGGAAGATAAATATCCCTTCCTGAAAGAGGAGGATCTTTTTATCCAGAAGGTACTGAAGAAAGGACTGCCTTTCCTGGGGATCTGCCTGGGCTCGCAGCTGTTGGCCAAGGCGGCGGGGGCCAAGGTCGTCAAGTCACCCGTCAAGGAGATCGGCTGGTACACTGTCCAGATCACTGCCGACGGGAAGAATGATCCCCTCTTCGCGGGTTTCAGCGAGCTCGATCCCATCTATCACTGGCATGGCGACATGTTCAACATCCCGACCGGCGGCCAGCTCTTGGCTACGGCCGAGGGCTGCCCGCACCAGGCGTTCAAGGCCGGGCCCAATGCCTACGGCATCCAGTTCCACGTCGAGGTCACCGACAAGAGCATCAAGGAATGGTGCGATGAATATATCGCCAATGATCTGCCCGGGCGGCCGGAACATGCGGTGTCCATGATGCAGGACTATTTCAAATACAAATCGGCGTTCGACCGCCAGGCGCGGACGCTGTATCAAAATTTCCTCCGGATCGCAGGGATATGTTAAAGACCGCCCTTGCCCAGATCAATGCCGTTGTCGGTGATCTCACCGGCAATTCCCTGAAGATCACCAATGCGGCCGCGGCCGCGGCCAAGGCCGGGGCAGAGCTGGTCGTGTTCCCGGAACTTGCCGTGTGCGGCTACCCTCCGGAAGACCTCCTGCTCAAATCCCATTTCATTGAGAACAATATCAAGGCCTTGGACGCCATCGCCCGTAAGGTGCGCGGCATCTCCGCCGTGGTCGGTTTTGTCGACAGCGACGGGTCCGGCAAGATCTATAATGCGGCGGCCCTGATCGCAGACGGTGCGGTCAAGGGGGTCTACCATAAGCGGGAATTGCCCAATTACGGCGTATTCGACGAGAAACGCTATTTTTCTGTCGGTGCCACCAAGGGCATATTCGAGGTGAAGGGCGTTACCATCGGCATCAGCATCTGCGAGGACATCTGGGTCGACGGCGGTGTGTGCGCGGCCCAGGCCAAGGCGGGCGCGAAGATGCTGGTGAACATCTCTTCCTCGCCATATGAGAAGGGGAAATTGAAATTGCGTGAGGGCCTTTTGGCCGACCGTGCCCGTAAGAACAAGGCAGCGGTCATCTACACCAACCTGGTCGGTGGGCAGGACGAGCTGATCTTTGACGGGGCCAGCATGGCCTTTGGTCCCGACGGGACATTGTTGGCGCGGGCCAGGCAGTTCGCCGAAGACCTGTTGGTCGTCAAGGAAGGGATGCCTGTCAGCGCTGCCATGGACGAGGATGAAGAGATCTATACAGCCCTGGTCCTGGGCACCCGGGATTACATGCATAAGAACGGTTTTTCCAAGGCTGCGCTAGGCTTGAGCGGAGGCGTTGATTCCGCCTTGGTCGCGGCCATTGCCGTCGATGCTTTGGGGCGCGAGAATGTCGTCGGTATTTCCATGCCTTCGCAATACAATTCCAAAGCCACGCGTTCGGATGCGGCCGTGATCGCGAAGAACCTGGGAATAGAGTTCATGGAGATCCCCATCAAGAAAGTTTTTGCTGCCTATACGGAAACGCTTCAGCCCTGGTTCGCGGCGACCGAACCCAATTCTGCCGAGGAGAATCTGCAGGCACGCATCCGCGGCGACATCCTCATGGCCTTTGCCAATAAATTCGGTTGGCTGGTCCTGACGACAGGGAATAAAAGCGAAATGGCTGTCGGTTATTGCACGCTTTACGGCGACATGTCCGGGGGCTTTGCGCCCTTGAAGGACATCTTCAAAACCAAGGTCTATGCCCTGTGCCGTTTTCGCAACAACAGTGTCCCTAATAATGCACCCATCCCCAAGAGCGTGCTCCTGCGCGCACCGTCCGCGGAGTTGCGGCCGGAGCAGAGCGACGAGGAAAGTCTGGGGGCCTATGAAGACCTGGATCAAGTCCTGTCCCAATACATTGAATCGCACCGCGCCGCGTCCCAGATCGCCACGCCCAAGCTGCCGTTGAAATATGTGCAGAAGACCATCCGGCTCGTCGACATCAATGAATACAAACGCCGCCAGGCCCCGCCGGG
>JAYVSG010000057.1:0-5051 GCA_043775535.1 Candidatus Omnitrophota bacterium | reverse complement strand
ATCACTGATGGCCAGATATTCTTGGATTCCGACATGTTCGCATCGGGCCAGCGTCCGGGCATCAATGCTGGTCTGTCCGTATCGCGCGTCGGCGGTGATGCGCAGGTCAAGGCCATGAAGCAGACCGCAGGGTCCCTGCGTTTGGAATTGGCCCAGTACCGTGAGTTGGCGGCCTTCTCCCAGTTCGCTTCCGACCTTGATCCCGCGACGAGAAAACAATTGGACCGCGGTAAGCGCCTGATGGAGATCATCAAGCAGGGGATCCGCGTGCCGTTACCCGTGGTCAAGCAGGTGGCGATCATCTTCGCCGGTGTCAACGGCTTCCTCGATGATGTCCCGGCCAACAAGGTCCGTGCCTTCGAAGAATATTTGAACACCCAGCTCGATACCAAGTACGGTGATTATGTGCAATTGTTCAACAAGACTCTTGCCATGACCGATGAAGTGAAGGCTTCCTTGAAAGCATTATTAACCGAAGTCAAAGGGACGTTCAAGGCTTAACATATGGCTTTAGGCATCCGTGAATTCAATAAGAAGATCGTGTCCTTGAAGAACACGCGCAAGATGACCAAGACCATGAAAATGGTTTCGGCATCCAAGTTCAAGCGCGCCCACAAGGCCCAGAGCAATGCATTGGACTATGCGGCCCGTCTCACTGACCTGATGGCGCGGCTTTCCGCCTCGGCCCAAGGCCAGCATCCTTTAATGAAAACATCCAAGACGGTCAAGAATGCGCTCCTGGTCGTATTCACGTCGGACAAGGGCTTGTGCGGTGGTTTCAACAATAACTTGATCCGCGTGGTGCGCCGCTGGCTTCCGGAACAGAAATTCACCAAGCTTGAAGTGAGTTTTTGCGGCCGCCGCGGGTATATGTCGCTGCGCCGTTCCGTCACCGTTAAGAAATATTACGAGAATATCACGGCCAAGCCTGCATTCGCGGACGCACTCGCTGCGTCGCGTGAGATTGCGGACACCTTCCTTAAGGGAGAGTACGATGAAGTCTACCTCGCGTACAACCGTTTCAACAGCCCGATATCCCAGACTCCGGTCGTTGAGAGACTATTACCGCTGAGTTCGGAGGGGATGACCGCGGCCAAGTCGACGACCACCGCCGACTATATGTATGAGCCCGAAGAGGCTGAACTGTTCGCCTTCCTGGTGCCTAAATTCCTCGATTTTAAGATTTACTTTACGTTGCTGGAGAATGCCGCCGGTGAGCACGGGGCGCGCATGGCGGCCATGGATAATGCGTCCAAGAACACCGCTGAATTGATCGATAAGTATACGTTATTGAGGAACAGGGCCCGTCAGGCATCGATCACCACCGAACTCATCGAGATCATTTCCGGGGCAGAAGCCCTTAAGTAGTTTAATGTCATTCCCGCAGAAGCGGGAATCCATAAACAGGAGTACGTATGACAAAAATCACAGGTAAGGTAAGTCAGGTATTAGGCGCCGTCATCGACGTCACATTCCCGCCGGGCAATTTGCCTGCCATCGGTAATGCTCTTAAATTGACCAATAAGACCATCAACGATGCCGTGGATAACCTGACCCTTGAGGTCGCCCAGCATTTAGGGGACAATATCGTACGCACCATCGCCATGGATTCGACCGACGGTCTTATCCGCGGCCAGGCCGTTTCCGACACCGGTAAGGGTATGATGATGCCGGTCGGTGAAGGTACGCTCGGGCGTGTCATGAACCTGCTGGGTGAGCCCATTGATGCGGCGGGTCCGGTCAAGGCTACGAAGTTTATGCCGATATTCCGCTCGGCCCCTGAGGTCAAGGACCAGGACACCTCAACATCCATTTTAGTTACCGGCATCAAGGTCGTCGACCTGTTGGCCCCGTACCGCAAGGGCGGGAAGATCGGCCTCTTCGGCGGTGCTGGTGTCGGCAAGACCGTTATCATCCAGGAATTGATCAATAACATCGCCAAGGAGCACGGCGGCTATTCTGTATTCGCAGGGGTAGGGGAACGCACCCGTGAAGGTACCGCCTTGTTCAAGGAAATGAAGGAAGCGGGCGTTATCAACAAGACCGCGATGGTGTACGGCCAGATGAACGAGCCTCCCGGCGCGCGTGCCCGTGTTGCCTTGTCTGCCCTGACCGTTGCCGAATATTTCCGTGATGAAATGCATCAGGACGTTCTTTTGTTCGTCGATAATATTTTCCGTTTCACCCAGGCCGGCGCCGAAGTTTCCGCGCTCTTGGGCCGTATCCCGTCTGCCGTCGGGTACCAGCCGACGCTCGGTACGGACATGGGGGAATTGCAGGAACGCATCACCTCGACCAAGGACGGTTCTGTTACTTCGATCCAGGACATCTACGTTCCGGCCGACGATTACACCGATCCGGCCCCGGCGACGACCTTTGCCCACTTGGACGCGACCACCGAGTTGTCCCGTCCGATCGCAGAGCTTGGTATCTATCCGGCCGTCGATCCTTTGACCTCTTCGTCGACCATCTTGGCCCCGGAGATCGTGGGTGAGGAGCATTACAAGGTTGCCCGCGGCGTGCAGGAGATCTTGCAGAAATACAAAGAACTCCAGGACATCATCGCGATCCTTGGTATGGAAGAGTTGTCCGAAGAGGACCGCCTGACCGTCGAGCGCGCGCGCAAGATCCAGAAATTCCTGTCCCAGCCTTTCCACGTTGCCGAGCAGTTCACCGGCATCAAGGGGAAATATGTGCAATTGGATGATACCATCCGTTCCTTCAAGGAGATCCTGGAAGGCAAGCACGACAAGGTCCCCGAACAGGCCTTTTACATGGTCGGCAACATCGATGAAGTCATCGCCAAGGCAAAGACACTGTAATGAGCTTCCAATTGTCCATCATCACACCCCAAGGCAAGGCGTTCGAAGGAACAGTCGATTCCGTCGCAGCACCCGGCCTTGAGGGTGGTTTTGAAGTCTATTCCGGCCATGCCGCGATCGTCTATGCGTTGAAAGAAGGCAAGATGAAGGTGCGCCACGGCGGCAGCGAGCAGATACTGAGCACCGCCAGCGGCGTCTTGGAAGTGGCTCCGGACCACAATGTCACTGTCTTGGTTGATTCCGCCGCCTAACAATAGGAGGATGCCATGCAGGTCTTAAGCGAAAAACCCGTCAAAGTATTCAAGATCAAGAACCGCAGCGGTTATGCCGCCCTTTGCGATGACCATTTGACCGAGGGGAAGAGTGAAGCCGAAGCCCTCGATAGGATGATCAAAGCCCTCAGCCGCACCAATAAAAAAGACAAGTAGCCTGATGAAAAAGCTCAATGAAAAGATCGTGTACGAAGGCGAATGGCTTTCTGTGCGCGAAAGTCTTTACGAGAATAAGGACGGCGGTCAATACATCTGGGAGACCGTGCACCGCAAGCGTTCGACCGTCGGGGTCGTTGTGGTGGCCCAGCTCATGCCCTCGAAGCGCCTCATCTTGATCAAGCAATACCGCCCGGCCATCGAGGGTTATATTCTGAGTTTGCCGGCGGGTCTTGGTTTTGATGACCCTAACCAGGCTCTGGTCGAGTTGAAGGAAGAGACCGGGTATACGGGGAGTATCATTGAATCCAGTCCGGTGCTCAAGACCGGAGCTTCTCTCATCAGTGACAGCGCGCGCATTGTATATATCGAGGTCGACGAGCATTTGCCGGAGAACCAGGACCCTGTCCAGCATCTTGAGCCCGCCGAAGAAATTGAAGTGTGTCTGGTCGCCATCGAGGATGGAAGGGAATATATGGCAGCGGCCCAGCAAAGCGGGATACATGTTGCTGCGAATTTGTGGTATTTATTTGCGTTGAACGGATTACTCAAGTAACATACAGCCCATGCCTTACGACCCTAAACCAACCGTTGAACCGCAAGAGAAAAAAGGCCTGTTCGGCGTCATTGTGCATTCCTTTTTTGTCGTGCCTTTTTTGCTTGCCGTATTCAGTGTGCTTTTGTTTGCCGCGGTCCGCATCCTCACCATGGAGAAGCGTTCTGTTTATGATTACCTGCAGGATGTACAGACCGGGGGATTGACCAAACGCTGGCAGGGCGCGTTCGAATTATCACGCATCCTTTCCAATAAAGAGACGGTCCCCAAGGAACAGAAATTCATTGATGAGATGAACGCTGCATTCGAGGCCTCCAGCCACGACGACGATCGGGTCCGCCAATATTTGGCCCTGGCGATGGCGCGCACCGGAAAAAAAGAATTCGTCGATCCGCTCCTTAAAAATATCGAACAAGAAAAAGATGAGAATTTATATGCAATTATTACGGGCCTTGGTATACTTAGAGACAGCAGGGCGATCAATGTTCTTTCCAAGTATTTGAATGATGACCGTCCCCGGATGCGCTTGGCGACCGTGATCGCTCTGGGGAATATCGGCGACGCGCAAGCTGTTAAGCCGCTTCAACATATGATCAATGATGTTGAGCCGAATGTGGCATGGGACGCAGCCATCGCCCTGGCCAAACTCGGGGATAAAAGCGGCAAGGCCATCATCTTGAATTTGCTCGACCGTTCTTATTTGGATGGGTTCAAGAATGTGGACCCGCAGGCCCAAAGCCGTATCGTCTTGGTTGCGATCGAAGCTTCTGCCGGATGGAACGATCCTGAAGTCAAAGCTGTTTTAAAGAAATTATTTGAGTCGGATAAGAACATGAAGGTGCGCGGTTTAGCACGCAAGGTCTTGGACAACAGCGGAAATTAAAATGTCTGAAACAAAACAAAATCCTCCAACAGATCCGGTAACACCCCAGGTCGCCAAGACAGGCGAGATGGACCGCCGTGATTTCATCAAGTGGTCTGCCATCGGTTGGGCGGCATTTGCCGCAGTGGTCGGTGGGTATGGTTCCATGGTCCTGCGGTATTTATTCCCCAATGTGCTTTTTGAGCCAGTACAATCCTTTCGTGCCGGGCTTCCCGATGAGTATGAACCTCGTTCTGTTTCCGAACGTTTCAAAGACCAATATGGTGTTTGGATCGTCCGTGATGAAGAAAAAATATTTGCGCTCTCGACCGTCTGCACGCATTTAGGATGCACCCCGAATTGGATGTTGTCGGAAGCGAAAT
>JAYVSG010000056.1:0-3469 GCA_043775535.1 Candidatus Omnitrophota bacterium | reverse complement strand
TTATGGCTCAGGACAAAGCAGTTGTGGAAAAAGTTGAGAAAGTCGAGAAAATGAGCGCAGAAAAAGAAAACCGCGTCAAAGCGCTTGATCTGGCCTTGGCCCAGATCGAGAAACAGTTCGGCAAGGGTTCCATCATGCGCCTGGATAGCAAGGCTGTCATCGATATCCCGGTGATCCCCACAGGATCGATCAGCCTGGATGCGGCATTGGGCGTTTGGGGTATCCCGCGCGGGCGCGTTGTTGAGATCTACGGCCCGGAATCTTCGGGTAAGACCACATTGACATTGAGCATCATCAAGCAGCTCCAGTTGTCCGGCGGTATTGCCGCGTTCATCGATGCGGAGCATGCCTTTGATTCCAAATATGCCGGCACCGTTGGCGTCAAGATCGACGATCTTCTGGTCTCCCAGCCGGACACCGGCGAGCAGGCCCTTGAGATCGCCGAAACCTTGGTCCGTTCCAATGCGGTGGACCTGGTCGTCATCGACTCCGTTGCTGCCCTTGTTCCGCGTGCGGAAATTGAAGGTGAGATGGGTGATTCGCACATGGGCCTTCAGGCACGTTTGATGAGCCAGGCCTTGCGCAAATTGACCGCGGCCATCAGCAAATCCAAGGCCTGTGTCATCTTCATCAACCAGGTGCGCATGAAGATTGGCGTCATGTTCGGAAACCCGGAGACCACCACCGGCGGCCGTGCCCTTAAATTTTACGCGTCGGTCCGCATTGACCTGCGCAAGATCGAATCCATCAAGTCGGGTGAGGACATCATCGCCAACCGCGTGAAGGCCAAGGTCGTGAAGAACAAGGTCGCGCCCCCGTTCAAAGAAGCTGAATTCGAGATCTATTTCGATGAGGGTATTTCCAAGGTCGCCGACCTGCTCGATCTGGGTGTTGCCAATGAGGTCTTGCAGAAATCCGGTTCCTGGATCTCCTTTGAGAATGAAAAGGTCGGTCAGGGACGTGAGGCTGCGCGCAAGTTCTTGAAAGACAATCCAAAGATCTTGGCCAAGATCGAGAAGGCTGTTATCGAGAAATTGAAGGCCAAGAAGGTCTAAAGCGCGTGTCGTCACCATGCAGGGCAGCGGCGTTAAGGTCTTTGAAGGTCCGCCCCCGCAGCGTTCGGGAGATCCGGGAAAAGCTCGCAGCAAAGGAGTTTGACCCTCAGGATATCGACGATACGATTGAATTTCTGAAGTCGGTCAATTTGCTGGACGACCGGGCGTTTACGGCAGGCTGGATCAGATACCGTTTAGCCCGGCCGTTTGGTTTTAGAAGGATAATCACCGAATTAAAGCAAAAGGGCATTGCCGAGGATATCATTGCCGCGGCCGTGGCTGAAGCCCGGGGTGAATACGCTGAAGTTGAAACAGCCCTGGAATTGGCCCAACGCAGGGCGCAGCGGCTGGGCGGCATTGACCCCCAAAAACGAAAGAAAAGGATCTTCGATTTCCTGCTCCGCAGGGGTTTCCCGATGGATGCGGTCATGAAAGCGGTAAAGAACATATGACAACAAATGAAATACGTTCCAAATTCCTGGATTTCTTTAAAGCTAAAGGCCATACCGTGGTCCCGACGGATTCCTTGGTTCCCAAGGATGATCCGACCGTCCTGTTCACAACGGCGGGCATGCAGCAGTTCAAGCCGCAATTCATGGGCCGCGATCTGACCTATACGAAGGCCACGACCTGCCAGAAGTGTTTGCGCACGGACGATCTGGACGTTGTCGGGAAGACGGATTTTCACCACACCTTTTTTGAGATGCTGGGGAATTTTTCATTTGGTGATTATTTCAAGAAGGATGCCATTCATTGGGCTTGGGAATTCCTGACCGGGGAATTGAAATTGTCTAAGGATAAATTGTGGGCGTCGGTCTATAAGGACGATGAAGAGGCCTATGGTATCTGGCTCAATGAGATCAAGCTTCCGTCGGAGCGGTTGGTCAAACTTGGTGATAAGAGCAATTTCTGGCCGTCGAATGCGCGCTTGAACGGTCCCAACGGTCCCTGCGGTCCGTGTTCTGAGATCTTTTATGATTACGGGGTCAATCCCAACTGCCCTAATGGCGCCAAGTGCGATCCGGACTGTTCCTGCGGCCGCTTCTCGGAAGTCTGGAATCTGGTCTTCACGCAATTCAATCGCAAGGACGGCGGTATCCTGGAGCCTTTGCCTGCCAAGAACATCGATACAGGTATGGGGTTGGAGCGCCTGGTCGCTGTGGTGCAGGGCAAGAAGAGCAATTACCAGACGGACAATTTCAGTGCCATCTTGGATGTGGTCAAGAGCACGGTCAAGTCTAATGGGGCCGACCTGAAAGAGAATGAGTACCGCATCATCGCCGACCATATCCGTGCCATCACGGTGGGGATCGCCGATGGAGTGGTGCCGTCCAATGAGGGCCGCGGCTATGTCATGCGCAAGCTCATCGTGGACATTACCGATCTGGTCATCCGGGCCGGTGTTGAAAAACCTATTATCCACACCTTTGTCGATATTGTGGTCGAGCGTATGGGGCAGCCGTACCCGGAATTGAAGTCCAAGGCTACTGAGATCAAAGCCCTGGTCAAGCGCATTGAAGAAGGATTTATCAAGGTCCGTCGTGAACGGGTGCCGGAATTAGAGAATAAAATTAGAGAGATTATGAAGGTGGTAAATGAAGAAGAGCGTATTCAGAAGCTCGGTCAATTATTCTTTCTTTATCGAGACACACATGGTTTAACTTTATCAACGATGGAGAATGCTGCTAATGATATTGTTAGAAATGTGACAGTGCAAGTACCACCAGCGACTATGAATATGACATTGGGTAATGTTAGTGTAGCTATAGAAAATGTTTATGAGCCTGCTATGGAAGAGCAGAAGAACCGTTCCCGTGCCGGCAGCAAGATGACCGGCGATGTGTTCACGGATGCTGGCATTGATCTCGATGTGCCCAAAACCAAATTTGTGGGATACACCGACCTGAAGGCAGATGCAAGGGTGTTGAGATCTTTAGATGAGGGAAACAATGGGGTCAAGATCATCCTGGATTGTACGCCCTTCTATGCCGCTTCCGGTGGTCAGGTTGGGGATATTGGTTTTATCCGTGCGGCGAATGCTCTCATCCGTATCAGGGACACCCAGAAGGTGAATGATATATTTATCCATGACGGTATTTTGGAGCAGGGCCATTTGAAGGAAGGCGATCTTGTCGTCTGTGAAGTGGACGCGGACCGCCGTAAGGCTGTCACACGCAACCATACCGCGACCCATTTGCTGCAGTCAGCGTTGAGGGAAACGCTGGGGGCCCATATCAAACAGCAAGGGTCCTACGTTGGCGACGACCGTCTGCGTTTTGACTTTACGCACCCGTCAGGGGTCAAGCCGGAAGAATTGCAAAAGATCGAAACCCGGGTGGAACAATTCATCAGCAAGGGGGACAAGGTTACGACCGAGGTCCTGCCTTTGGAAGAAGCCCGGAAGAAGGGCGCCT
>JAYVSG010000055.1:0-8723 GCA_043775535.1 Candidatus Omnitrophota bacterium | reverse complement strand
AATACAAACGCCGCCAGGCCCCGCCGGGCATTAAGATCACGCCCCGCGCCTTTGGTAAGGACTGGCGCCTGCCCATCACCAACCGCTATAAGGAATAAGGCTTGAGATTATCCGTCATCATCCCGGCGTATAATGAAGAAAAGACCCTCGCCCCTATACTGGAGAAGGTGATGGCGGTGCAGTTGCCGCAGGGGATATCCAAAGAGATCATCGTGGTCAATGATGGATCGAAAGACGGTACGGCAGCTGTGCTGGAGGGTTTTGTGCACAGAGGGCAGGTCAAGGCCTTCCACCAGGACAATGCCGGCAAGACCGCAGCTTTGATGCGGGGCATCAAGAATTGCACCGGGGACATCATCCTCATCCAGGATGCGGACCTGGAATATGATCCGGCACAATATTCCCGCTTATTGGCGCCCATCCTGACCGGCAGATCCCAGGTCGTGTACGGTTCCCGTTTCCTGGGGACGATCAAGGGCATGCAGCCCATCAACCGTTTTGCCAATATCGTCTCCAATTGGACCTTTTCCGCGCTGTGGGGCGTGCGCATGACGGACATCAACACCTGTTATAAGGTCTTCACGCGCGATGCCTTGGCTGGAATTGACATTGTTTCAAGCCACTTTGCTTTTGAGACCGAAGTGACCGTCAAATTGCTTAAAAAAGGGCTTTTGATCAAGGAAGTGCCGATTGATTATACGGCCCGCAGCCGCCAGGAAGGCAAAAAGATCAACTGGAGGACTGCCCTGGAGATGTATTGGCCCATCATCAAATACCGCTTTTCCCCTTCGAAAACCCCGTCTTCCCGCACGTAATTTTAGGTTGCATTTTGCACGGAATTTGTATAGAATATCGAGTTTGTCACGCTGATTAAATTGACGTAACTTTCAGCAGGACAAGTGATTTTATCTCTAAAAGGCATGTACGTTTTCGAATTTGTAATAGCATAAACAGGAGTCAAGGCATTGAGTTACCCTCCAAAACAAGGTCTTTACGATCCGGCGAATGAGCACGATGCGTGCGGTGTCGGCTTTATTGTCAATATCAAGGGCATCAAGTCCCATGACATCATCCGTCAGGGTGTGCAGATCCTTGAGAATCTAGCCCATCGCGGTGCCTGCGGCTGTGATCCCGAGACCGGTGACGGTGCGGGGATCATGATCCAGATGCCGGATGCATTCCTGCGCAAGGAAATGGCCAAACAGGACATTACCCTGCCCGCGGAAGGCGATTATGCCTGCGGCCTGGTATTTCTGCCCCCATCCCTGGATGACCGCAATGTCATCGAGCAGTGGACCGAGCATATCATCCATGAAGAAGGCCAGAAGCTCATCGGCTGGCGCACCGTGCCCCATGATTCGACCAAGATCGGCCACGTGGCCCGTTCGGTCGAGCCTGAATTCAAACAGCTCTTCATTGCCCGTGGCAAGAACACGAAGCAGGAAGATTTTGACCGCAAACTTTACGTCATCCGCAAGCGCCTCTGGAACAAGGTTGCCAATTCCACCTTGTCACAGAAGAACTACTATTATTTCTGTTCCCTCAACAGCCGCACCCTGATCTACAAGGGCCAGCTGATGAGCGAGCAGGTGGATCGCTTCTTCCTCGACTTGGCCGACCCTGGCATGACCTCGGCGATCGCGCTCATCCACTCACGCTATTCCACCAACACCTTTCCCAGCTGGTCGCTGGCGCATCCGTACCGTTATGTCGCCCACAACGGCGAGATCAATACGCTGCGCGGCAACATCAACTGGATGCATGCCCGTGAGAAACAATTCATTTCAAAGGCGTTTGGCGCGGACTTGAAGAAGGTCCTGCCCATCGTCGTGCCGCACGGGTCCGACACCGCCACCTTCGACAATGTGCTTGAGATGCTGGTCCTTTCCGGCCGTTCCTTACCCCACGCGGTCATGATGATGATCCCTGAGGCATGGAGCGGGCACCAGGAAATGGACCCGGTCAAACGCGCGTTCTACGAATACCATTCCTGTTTCATGGAGCCGTGGGACGGCCCCGCGAACATTGCATTCTCCGATGGCCGCTTTATCGGCGCAGTCCTGGACCGCAACGGTCTGCGGCCTTCACGCTATATTGTCACCACCGATGACGTCGTCATCATGGCGTCCGAAGCCGGCGTCCTGCCCATTCCCCCTGAGAAGATCATCAAGAAGGGCCGTTTGCAGCCGGGTAAGATGTTCCTGATCGACACCAAGGAAGGCCGCATTATCGACGACAAGGAATTGAAGGAACACTATGCCACGCGCCAGCCGTACGGCGAATGGATCAAGGCGAACATCGTCGACCTGCGCGCCCTGCCGACGCCTAAGAAGGTGCAGTACCTGAACGCCAAGACCCTGCTCGAGCGCCAGCGCGCGTTCGGTTACACATTGGAAGACTTAAAGATCGTGCTCACCCCCATGGCCCTGGGCGAAGAGGCTACCGGTTCCATGGGGACGGACACGCCCCTGGCCGTGCTTTCCGACAAGCCCAAACTTTTGTTCGATTATTTCAAGCAGCTTTTTGCGCAGGTCACCAACCCTCCCATCGATGCGATCCGTGAGGAGATCATCATGGCCGAGGACATGATGCTTGGGCCCGAGGGCAACCTGCTCGACGAGACGCCGCAGCATGCGCACCGCCTGTGGATCCAGCGCCCCATCCTGACCAATGAAGAATTGGAAAAGGTTGCCCATGTCAACACCGGTTCGCTCAAGTCCATTACCTTGCCCAGCGTGTTCCGCAAGACTGACGGCAGCAAGGGCATGGAAGAGGCGGTCGAAGAACTTTGCCGCAAGACCGACCAGGCCATTGAGGATGGGTACAGCATCATCATCCTGTCCGACCGCACGGTCAATGCGAAGAATGTCGCTGTCCCGTCGCTCCTGGCCACGGCTGGCCTGCACCACCATTTGATCCGCACGGGCACCCGCACCAAGGCGAGCATCGTCGTCGAGACCGCCGAGGCGCGTGAATTACACCATTTTGCCACCCTGATCGGGTACGGCGCCAACGCCATCAATCCCTACCTGGCATTCGAATCGCTGGAAGCGTTGATCGATGCGGGCCAGATGGAAGACAAGCTCACCTTCAAGGACGCTGAAAAGAATTTCCTCAAGGCCACGCACAAGGGCCTGTACAAGATCATTTCCAAGATGGGCATATCGACCATCCAGTCCTATTGCGGTGCGCAGATCTTCGAGGCCGTGGGCTTAGGGGACGCCCTGATCGAGAAATATTTCACCGCAACTCCGTCGAGGATCGGGGGCATCTCCATTGAGACCGTCACCGAGGAAGCCCTCCGTCGTCACGATGTCGGTTACCCGGCGTTCCCGTCCAATGACCACATGCTCGAAGAGGGCGGGGAATATGCCTGGCGTAAAGAGGGCGAATACCACCAGCTGAATCCGACGACGATCGCGCTCCTGCAGCATTCCACGCGTTCGGGCGATTATAAGATCTTCAAGCAATTCTCCAAGGCAGTCAATGAGCAGAGCCGTGTCATTGCCAACATCCGCGGGCTTTTGAAATTTAAGACCGGGCATCCCGTTGCGTTAAGCGAGGTGGAGCCTGTGGTTGATATCGTCAAGCGTTTCGCGACCGGCGCCATGAGCTATGGTTCCATTTCCAAGGAAGCGCATGAAACGCTCGGCATCGCCATGAATCGCTTGGGCGGTTTCTCCAACACCGGCGAGGGCGGGGAAGACCGTGAGCGTTTTAAGAAGGAAGCCAACGGCGACTGGAAGCGCAGCCGCATCAAGCAGGTGGCGCAGGGCCGTTTTGGTGTCACCATTGAATATTTAGTGAACGCGGACCAATTGCAGATCAAGATGGCGCAGGGTGCCAAGCCCGGCGAAGGCGGGCAATTGCCCGGCCATAAGGTATCGCGCGAGATCGCGGCCACCCGCCACACAACACCCGGCGTGGGGCTTATCTCGCCGCCGCCGCACCATGACATTTATTCGATCGAAGATCTGGCGCAGCTGATCCATGACCTGAAGAACGCGAATCCGCAGGCCATGGTCTCCGTTAAGCTGGTCTCCGAGGTCGGCGTCGGCACCATTGCTGCCGGCGTGTCCAAGGGAAAGGCGGACCACGTGCTCATTTCCGGTTATGAAGGCGGCACCGGCGCTTCCCCGCAGACCTCGGTCAAGAACGCGGGCCTTCCGATGGAGCTTGGCATCGCCGAGACCCAGCAGGTGCTGGTCATGAACGATCTGCGCGGCCGCATCCGCGTGCAGACCGACGGCCAGCTTAAGACCGGCCGTGATGTTGCGATCGCCGCCATGTTGGGTGCCGATGAATTCGGTTTTTCGACCACCGCGCTTGTCACCATGGGCTGCATCTTGCTCCGCAAATGCCATTTGAACACTTGTTCCGTCGGTGTTGCGACCCAAGACCCTGAACTGCGCAAGAAATTTGACGGCAAGCCCGAGCATGTGATCAACTTCTTCAGTTTTATCGCCGAGGAAGTGCGTGAGATCATGGCCGAGCTTGGTTTCCGAAAATTCGAGGACATGGTTGGCCGCGTCGATATGCTGGACACCAAGGACACCGTTGAGCACTGGAAGACCCAGGGCATCGACCTGACCAACATCCTGCACAAGCCGGACGTGCCTAAGGGCGTTTCCATCCGCCACACGGGCACTCAGGACCATGGCCTTGAGAATGCATTGGACAATAAGCTGATCGCATCCGCCAAGGACGCCATCGATAATAAGAAGCCCGTAAGCTTTGAATCATCCATACGCAATATCAACCGCACCGTCGGGACCATGCTGTCCTCGACCATCGCGCGCAAGCACGGCCTTGATGGATTGCCGGAGAACTGCATCCAGGTGAAGTTCAACGGCGCAGCAGGGCAAAGTTTCGGCGCCTTCCTTTCCCGCGGCGTGTCCTTTACGCTCGAGGGCGAAGGCAATGACTACGTGGGCAAGGGTCTTTCCGGCGGACGCATCGTCATCTATCCGCCGAAGGTTTCCCCGTTCGTGCCTGAAGAGAACATGATCGTGGGCAATGTCGTGCTTTACGGCGCCACCTTGGGCGAGGCCTATTTCCGCGGGCTGGGCGGCGAGCGTTTCGCTGTCCGTAATTCCGGCGCCACGGCGGTCGTCGAAGGCATCGGCGATCACGGCTGTGAGTACATGACCGGCGGCCGTGTGGTGGTCTTGGGACCCACCGGGCGTAATTTTGCGGCGGGCATGTCTGGCGGCATCGCATATATCTGGGATAAGGACGGCACCTTCACCAAGAACTGCAACATGGGCATGGTGGACCTGTTCCCGGTCAAGGGTGAACTCGACAGCAAGGAACTCAAAAGCCTGATCGAGGCCCATTTCAAATACACCAACAGCCATGTGGCCGAGACCATCCTTAAGAATTTCGACCGCATGCTGACACAATTCGTCAAGGTCTACCCGCGCGATTACCGTCGGGTCTTGGAAGAAGCGTCCCAGCTGCTCAAGGGCGAGCTGACACCGCAATTGAAAGCAGGTAGGTAAGATATGGGCGACATCAAAGGGTTCATGAAATATGACCGGCAGGAATACAAGAAAGCTCCGGTCGTCGAACGCATCAAGCATTACAACGAGTTCATCGAGCTTCCGGCCGAGAAAGACCTGAAGCTGCAGGGTGCTCGCTGCATGGATTGCGGCGTGCCGTTCTGCCAGAACGGCTGTCCCATCGGCAATATCATTCCCGACTGGAACGACCTGGTCTTCAAGGGACGCTGGGAAGAGGCCATCGAGCGCCTGCATAAGACCAATAATTTCCCGGAATTCACCGGCCGCGTCTGTCCGGCACCCTGCGAGAATTCCTGTGTCCTGGGGATCAATGCCCCTGCGGTCACCATCAAGAACATCGAGCTCGCCATTGTCGAGAATGCATATAATAATGACCTGATCAAGCCCCAGCCACCCAAACACCGCACCGGCATGAAGGTGGCGGTGATCGGTTCCGGCCCGTCAGGCCTGGCCTGCGCGGACCAGCTGAATAAAAAGGGCCATAAGGTCACTGTCTACGAGAAGAACGAGGTCATCGGCGGTCTTTTGACCCTGGGGATCCCGGATTTCAAGCTTGAGAAATGGGTCGTCGAACGCCGCGTCAAGCGCATGTCGGAAGAAGGGGTTAATTTTAAGACCGGTCAGCATGTGGGGGTGACGGTCGCGGCCAAGGAATTGCAGGACAAATACGATGCGCTCGTCCTGTGCGGTGGTTCGGAAAGCGCGCGCGAATTGCCCATCCCGGGACGGGAACTCGACGGCGTGCACCAGGCCATGTATTTCCTGCCCCAGCAGAATTTGCGCAATAATAATTATTCCGTCGAGAAATACATGCAGACCTATGCCGACAATGTCCTTGCGGTGAAGCCGGCCAACGCTGAACAGGTCACGGCCAAGGGTAAGAAGGTCATTGTCTTAGGGGGAGGCGACACCGGTTCCGACTGTGTGGGCACCTCCAACCGCCAGGGTGCAGCATCGGTGCACCAATTCGAATTGATGCCCAAGCCGCCGGAAAAACGTGATGCCGGCAATCCCTGGCCGAACTGGGCTTTTATCTTACGCACGTCCACTTCGCATGAAGAGGGCGCGGTCCGCGATTATTGCATCATGACCAAGAAGCTCACCGGTGAGAACGGCAAGCTCAAGACCCTGCATGGCATCCGCCTGCAATGGCTCAAGGACGCGGCTACGGGCCAGATGAAGATGAGTGAGGTCCCCGGCTCTGAATTCGCAATGGAATGCGACCTGCTGCTTTTGGCCATGGGCTTTACCGGCCCTGTGAAAAAGGGCATGTTGGAAGAATTGGGCGTTGAGATCGATGCGCGCGGCAATGTGAAGGCCGATGCGAAGAAGATGACGAGCGTTCCCGGCGTGTTCACTGCCGGTGACATGACCCGCGGCCAGTCCTTGGTCGTTTGGGCCATCAATGAAGGACGTACCGCCGCTGAAGGCGTGCACGCATATTTATCCGCAAAAGCTGTTCAAAAATAACTTATCAAGGAGATCACTGTGAAGAAGATCATCGGATGTGTATTGGCGGGATTGATGTTGGCCGGCTGCCAGCCTAAGGAAGCTTCCCATGAACAGCAGGCGTCGGGCACTCCTACGGTTGAACAGCGCAAGGAAGTCGCGCGCAAATTGACCGAGCAGGCCATGCTCCTGATCAGCAAGCAGGATTTCAAGGGCGCCCTGACAGCCCTGGATACCGCGATCAAGTTCGATCCGACCGACCAGGACCCTTATATGATCTTGGGGCAGATCCTACTCAAGGCCGGAGAATATGCCCGTGCCGTGGAATTCCTCGACAATGCATCCAAGGCCTTCCCGCAGAACGGCATGATCTTTTACATGCTGAGCGTTGCCAATAAGATGGAGAACAAAAAATTGCCGGCCGTGCTTGCCGCCCGCCGCAGCTACGAATTGTTCAAGAGCTCCAAGGATGAAGAAAATGCCAAGAATGCGGCCGCCTTGCTCCAGCAGGAGATCGAACTTCCGGATGCTCCCGCAGCCAAGTAAGGCCTTCCTTATTGTCCCGGTCTTCCTTGTCCTGGCCTTTCCGGCCAAGGCCGAGACTATCAAGCTCAAGTCCGGGCAGACCATCCATGCCAAAGTCCTTAAAGAAGACAAGGACTCGATCGTCGTGGATGCGGGCATAGATACGCCTGTTACGTATTTCCTGGACGAGATCAAAGAAATACTTCCGGATGAAGAATTGCCTGCCCCTCCGGTCGATCCCAAGATCGGCGCTGCTGCCGATGTGCTGGAATCCCAGGCGCTGGACCTGATCGATGCACAGAAGATGGAAGAGGGTCTGGCCTTGATGCGCCAAGCCATCGCCCAAGACCCGAATCCCACCCGTTACATGAATTACGGCAGCGTCCTTTTTGGCAATGGCGTTGAGCTGTTCAAGAACGGCCTGGAAGACCAGGGCAAGAAGGTCCTGCGCCAGTCCGAAGAACAGTTGAACAAGGCCATCGCCGGTTTTGACAAGACCAGGGACAATCTGTTCCTGTCCCAGGCATATTTCCTCCTCGGGGAAATGTACCGCAATGCTTTTGGTGATCCTGCTAAAGCCAAAGAGCTCTACACACAATGCCTGGCCTTCGCCGACCACGACGGCGCCAAAGCCGCCCTCGCCCAAATGCAATAATTTAGGGACACCCACCGTAACCTTAATTAGCCTTTCCCTAAATTACCTTTAAAATAAGGTTACGATGGCTTCCGGGTTTTGTTATAATCAGCCATGCGCTATTTATCCCTCGCCCTCGTTTTATTGTGTTTTGTGATCCCCCATAAAGTCCATGCTGCAGCGGCGGTGGCACAGCGGCAGCAGGCCCAGCAACAGGCCCAATACGAAGCTGTGCAGCAAGCCGTCGCCCAACAACAGGCCCAGCAGATCGCCGAGTACCAGCAGGCTCAGGCACAAGCCCAGGCGCAGGCCCAAATGTACGCGCAAGCACAAGCCCAGGTGCAGGCGCAGATCAATGCCCAGGTCGCTGCCTATGTGCAGCAGGCGCAGATCAAGGCTGCGCAGGAACAGATGCTCAAGCAGGCCGTGGAACAAGAACTTATTCGCCGAGCGAGGGACCTTCAGAACCAACAGGTCACCGAGGTGATGCGCCAGCGCATCATTGCCGAGTCCATTGCCGCCGCTGCCCAGAGCCTTGCCTTGGAAAAGGTCGTGACCGTGGCACAGGCACAGGCGGCCCAGTCCGCCATGGC
>JAYVSG010000054.1:0-4923 GCA_043775535.1 Candidatus Omnitrophota bacterium | reverse complement strand
GTAAGAAGAAAGTGAATGTATTGATCCGCGGATTACGCATGACCTCGGATTATGATTATGAATTCCAGATCGCCCTGACCAACCGTCGCTTGGCGCAGGACGTGGAGACAGTGTTCTTGATGCCTTCGGAGCATGTTTCCTTTTTGTCGTCGAGCCTGCTTAAGGAAGTGGCCAGTTTGAAGGGTGATATCTCAACGCTCGTTCCCAAAGCGGTCGAGCGTGCGCTAAAGAAATTGTTCGCATGATCAGGATACTGCTGTTTGATATCAAGAATTCCGGGCTGGATATTGAGCAAACCATTCCCAAGGAAGGTATCGGCTTAAGCGACGAAGAGATCGACCTGCGCTCTCCTATTGAAGTCAAGGCACACCTGGAGCGGCAGGGGGATGTGGTCACGGCAGATACGGTCATCAAGGTGGATTTCGGCTTCCTGTGCGGCCGCTGCCTGGAAGACATGCACGAAGTGCAGACGCGTAGCTATCATTTTGATTTTGAGCTTGAACCCGGCATGCAATACGTCGATGTGGGGGAAGAGATCCGCCAGATGCTGATCATGGATAATCCGGCGAGGGTTTTGTGCAAGACCGAATGCAAGGGAATGTGCGCCAAGTGCGGCGCGAATTTAAACGAAGAACCATGCAAGTGTAAATAAAACCGCCTGCCGCTTCTGCGGCATGCACGTTATCGAATAAGCAATAGTATAAACAGGGAGAGTATAATGCCATTACCAAAACGTCAACATTCAAAAACCCGTGGCCGCACCCGCCGTACTCATTGGAAGGTGACCGTCGCTTCTTTGAGAAAATGCCCGCAATGCACCAAGCCCGCATTGTCGCACCGCGTTTGTCCTTTCTGCGGTTTTTACAAGGGCGCTCAGGTCGTTGCTGTTTCCAACTGATGTGGAACGTCGATTTCCCGGCTAGGTCGCCGGAAAATCGACGTAAATTCGCCCGGGCTGACTTGACGTCGGCCTGAGGCCGACGTAAGTCAGGGGCTCATTTAATGAAGATCGTCGTCGATGCTATGGGCGGGGACCATGCTCCGGAGAATGTCATTGCCGGGGTGGTCGATGCTTTAAAAGAGTATAAGGTTACGATCGTTCTAGTCGGCATACAGGACCGCATTGAGGCGGAGCTCAAGAAGTATAAGTACCCCCAAGAGCTTGTCGAGATCGTCCACGCGCCTGAAGTGGTCAACATGGACGACCATGCCGCGGTCGCCATTCGTCAGAAAAAGAATTCTTCTATCAGCATCGGGGTCGGGCTTTTAAAGAAGCCCGGCTACGATGCCTTCATCAGTGCCGGTAATACGGGCGCCTGTGTCGCCGCTTCCACCATCTTCCTTGGGATGATCCCGGGTGTGGACCGGCCCGGCATCGGATGCGTCATCCCCACCCTGAATGGTTTTTCCTTCATGATCGATGTCGGCGCCAATACGGCTGCCAAACCCGAACATCTCCTGCAATACGCGAAGATGTCCAAGGTCTATGCCCAGGAAGTGTTGGGGATAGCCAAGCCTGGTGTTGGGCTCTTGAATATCGGCAGTGAGGAAAGCAAGGGGACCGACCTTGAAAAAGAAGCCCACAAATTACTCGAAGAGAATGAGCCGTCTTTTATCGGCAACGTGGAAGCCAATGAGATCTATAGCGGCAAGGCGTCCTGTGTGGTCTGCGATGGTTATGTGGGCAACGTGGCGCTGAAGGTGTCTGAAGGTTTGATGGAGTCGGTCGGCACCTTGATGAAACGAGAGATCAAGAAAAGCCCCATCGCCATCTTGGGGGCCCTGCTCCTGAAATCCAGTTTGAAGGAAGCCAAGAAATCCATCGATTATTCCGAATACGGCGGCGCCCCCTTGTTAGGGGTTGACGGGCTGGTCCTGATCAGCCACGGCCGTTCCTCACCTAAAGCCATCAAACATGCCATCCGTGCGGCCATCCGTGAAGTTGAACACGACATCCTGACCAAGATCAAGGCGGAAGCCGCGAGATAAAATATATGTCCCCTGTAGGTATCCTAGGCCTGGGTATTTATCTACCCAAAAAGACGCTCACCAATTTTGATCTTGAGAAGATGGTTGAGACCACGGATGAGTGGATCCGCACACGCACCGGCATTGCCGAGCGTAGGATCGCCGACCCTTCGGAAAAGACCAGCGATCTGGCTACCGCTGCGGCCAAAAATGCCCTGGCAGATGCGAAGATCGAGGGACAAGACATTGACCTCATCATTGTCGCGACCATCACGCCGGACAGCAATTTCCCTTCCGTTGCCTGCATCGTTCAAAAAAATATTGGTGCATCCAAGGCCTTTGCCTTTGATATCTCCGCTGCCTGTTCTGGGTACTTGTATGCCTTAACCACGGCCAAACAATATGTCTTGTCCGGTATGGCGAAGAATGCCTTGGTCATTGCCGCAGAAAAGATCACCACCCTGATCGACTGGAAGGACCGTTCCACCTGCGTTCTTTTCGGCGACGGCGCCGGCGCGAGTGTTATCGGGCCGGTCAAGGATGGGGGCATCGTTGCCGACTATCTGCTGGCCTATGGTGATCAGGGAGACCTGATGCATGTTGTGGCCGAGCCGGCCCGCAGTCCTTTTGATCCAGATAGAGAAACTATTTCTAAATTGCCCTATGTCGTCATGCAGGGGCAGGAATTATTCAAGGTGGCGGTCAATTCCATGGCCGATGCCGTTGACCAAGTTCTGGCCAAGGCCGGTTTGACCAAGGCGGATGTGGATTGGGTCGTTCCCCACCAGGCCAATGACCGCATCATTTCTGCGGTGGCCAAGAAGTTGGATCTTCCCAAGGAAAAGATATTCGTGAACATTGATAAATACGGCAATATGTCGGCCGCGTCCATTTCGGTTGCCCTGTATGAAGCTGCAAAGTCCGGCCAGATCAAGAAGGGCCAGATCGTCGTGCTTGTGGCCTTCGGTGCAGGTCTGGTTGCCGGTGCGAATGTGGTGAGATGGTCATGAAGAACGTTGCATTGATCTTCCCGGGTCAGGGTGCCCAAAAAGTGGGGATGGGCAAGGAGCTTTACGAAACATCGCCCCAAGCCAAGGCCATCTTCGATGAAGCGGACAAGATCTGCGGCAACGGTTTATTGAAGGTGATGTTCGAGGGGCCGGAAGAACAATTGACCCAGACGGCCTATTGCCAGCCGGCCATCCTGACCATGAGCATTGCGGCGCTGCGCGCGTTCGAAGCCCATCCTAAATTCCAAAATATTTCTGTTAAGTATGCGGCCGGTTTAAGCCTGGGAGAATATTCTGCCCTCGCTGCGTCCAAGACCATGAGCTTTACCGATACCCTGCGTCTGGTGCAGAAGCGGGGGGCGTTCATGGACGAGGCTACCAAATTGTCCAAGGGCGCTATGGCAGCTGTTTTGAGTTTTGACAAGAATAAGCTGGTCGAGATCTGCGCCCAGACGGGTGCGGAAGTGGCCAATTTCAATTCCAATGAACAGATCGTCATCACCGGCCATGCCGACAAGGTTGCGTTGGCCATCGAGGCCATCAAGGCTGCCGGCGGGCAGAAGGTCATCCCGCTGAGTGTTGCTGGCGCGTTTCATTCCTCCTTAATGAAGCCTGCTGCTGATAAGTTCAAAGCGGTCTTGAGTGATGCTCTGATCACACCCGCTGCGGTCAAGGTTGTCACCAATGTGAATGCCTTGCCGCAGGACGATGCACAGACCATAAAAGAGAATCTAGCTAAACAGATCACGGCGTCCGTGCAGTGGGTCGCTTCCATCGAATACATGATGGGGCAGGGTGTGAATGAATTCATTGAGATCGGGCCGGGCAAGGTGCTCAAAGGACTGATCCGCCGCATCAACCCTGATGCTGTCGTGCATAATATAGAAAAGCCTGCGGATATTGAATCCCTGGCGCTTTAGTGGTAGGATTCTTCCTATGTCCATTTCCAAGAAAGATGTCCAATATATAGCCGCCCTGGCGCGCATCCATGTGCCGGAAGAGAAGCTGGAAGGCCTGACCAAAAACCTTTCCGACATCGTTCAATATGTAGAGAAGCTGCAGGAATTGAACGTGGATCATGTCAAGCCCACGAGCCATGCCGTTCCCGTCGGTAATGTCCTGCGTCCGGACACTGTTAAGCCTTCATTTACAAATCAGGAAGCCCTGAGCGTCTCTGTTGCCGCCCGGGATGGTTCCTTTAAGGTGCCTTTAGTCATCGAATGAGCCTGCATCAATTAACCGCCCACGCATTATTGGACCTGTTCAAGTCCGGCAAATCGACTCCCCATGAAGCGTATGAAGAGGTCATGGGCCGCATCAAGGCCGTCGATGGAAAGGTGAAGGCCTATGTGCATCTGGCCCAGGGAAAGCCTGACTGGAGTATCAAGGGCGCTTTTCCGATCCCCATCGGCATCAAGGACAATATGTGCGTCAAGGGCGAGGAGATTACCTGTTCTTCTCGCATCTTAAAAGGTTTTAAGAGTCCCTATGATGCCGGTGTCATCGAACGGGTCAAGAATGCAGGCGGGAGCATCCTGGGTATCCTTAACATGGATGAGTTCGCCTTTGGTTCTTCCTGTGAATCTTCCTGCTACGGCCCAACATTCAATCCTTGGAATTTACAATATGTCCCCGGCGGATCCAGCGGCGGTTCGGCCGCATCTGTTGCCGCGGATGAGGCCGTGTGGAGCCTCGGTTCTGATACAGGTGGGTCCATCCGCCAACCGGCATCTTTTTGCGGCATTGTTGGTTTAAAGCCTACCTATGGCAGCGTGTCCCGTTATGGTTTGATCGCCTTTGCTTCGAGTCTCGACCAGATCGGGCCCCTGACCAAGGACGTTACGGACTGTGCTTTATTGATGAATGTCATTTCCGGTTATGATGAACGTGATTCCACGTCGGTCAACCGTGCGGTGCCAGACTATTCCAAGGCCTTGGTCAATGA
>JAYVSG010000053.1:0-14880 GCA_043775535.1 Candidatus Omnitrophota bacterium | reverse complement strand
TACTATGTCTGCCGTTCCGCCGCGACCACCTACTACGCCGTCTGTATCCCGTTCGTCTTCGTCATTTTTTATACGTTCAATATATTGAGCAGCCACTGGTCCCATGGCGTGCGCCGGGGGGTATGGACGGCCGCGGCCCTAGCTGCTGCGTTCTGCCTCTTCACCAATCATTTTTACTTGAGCTATCCCAATATCCTCAACCTTTCCCGTGATCCCATCACCGCACCGATGGTCAAGCCGGTGGTCAAAGGACTCGAGCAGTATTTCAATAATATATCCCTGCGCGTCCCCGAGAGTTGGAAGCTTGCGGCCAATTCCTTGGGGGAGACGAACGAGGACCTGCGGACGGAAGGGGACTTCAAGTCCGATGCGGCATTCAAGGAATACTTCAAGAAGGAATTCGATCTGGGCACGGATGCGGCCTTGATCCGAGGCCTGACGTTCCCGGCGGAGGGGGTGGCACTGATCAGCAGTTTTGAGACACGCCTCCTGATGCAGGCGGACCGCAAACCGTTCTTTTATTACTTTCCGCTGATCGATTCGCGGCCCATGCGCATGCGCACCTTTCCTATGACCAGCCTTTGGAACGTGGAACGGCTTAAAAAAACCATTGCCCAGTTGGAAAATAATAAACCGGGCTATGTGTTCATGGAAAAGATCCTCCTGAGCACGCAGGTGCCCCAGATCTATACGTCTTTTTACCCTGAACTCCTGGCCCTCTTGGAGTATCTGAACAGGTACTATACCCCTTTTCGAGAGGGTAAATATTTGGTCGCACTCAAAAGGATTTGATGATATAATTCCGGCCTATGGAGCGTGATCTGAAAGGAAAAATTGCAGTGGTGACCGGCGCATCCAGCGGTATCGGCCGGGCCATTGCCTTGAAATTTGCCGCTCACGGTGCTGTGGTCGTGCTCATCGCCCGCCGCCAGGAGCGCCTGGATGAGGTCAAGGGCCAGATCGGGCAGGCCGGCGGCAAGGCCTTTGCTTTTGCCGTCGATTTGACCGACCCCAAGGCCATCGCCGAGGTCTTCACCCGCATCCGTAAAGACGTGGGGGAGGCCCATATCCTGGTCAATAACGCAGGCAAGGGTTCCGTCGGCAAGACCATCGTCGACACCACCATGGACGATTACGACCAAGTATTCGATCTCAATGTGCGCGCCATTTTCCTCCTCCTGCAGCAGGTCCTGCCATCCATGCTCAAGTCAAAGGCAGGCACCATCATCAATATCGGTTCCATTTCAGGCAAGACCGGCAAGGCCAGGCAGACCCTGTATTGCGCCAGCAAATTCGCCCTGGTAGGCCTCACGGAATCCCTGCTCGAAGAAGTGAAGGAGCATAATATCCGGGTCTCGCTGATCTGCCCGGACGTCGTTCACACCGAGGGCAACGGCAAATCCGCCCGCGGCAATGTGGAGAATTACATCCAGCCGGACGACATTGCCGAAGCGGCCCTGCTGTGCGCTCGCGAGACCGAGAGCGCGACCATCAAAGAGATCGTTGTCCGTACCCGCCGCCCCATCTAGAGGGTTATGAGATCCTTAAGCGTTGTCATCCCTGCGTATAATGAAGAAGAGAACCTGGGCCTGTCCCTGGATAATGTCCTGCGCGCCGTCGACGGATTGGTCGACGACCTAGAGATCATCGTCATCGACGACGGCAGCAACGATGCCACCCGCGCCATTGCCGAACAACGTGCCGGCGCCGACCCCCGTATCCGTGCCATCTCTAATGAGGTCAACAGGGGCTATGGGTTTTCCTACCGTCGTGGAGTGTCCCTCGCCACCAAGTACCATGTGGGCGTGTTCACCGCGGACAATGACATGTCCTGGGAATCTTTCCGGGACCTTGTCCTTCATATCGGGGAGGCGGACATCATTTCTTCCTACACTGGCAACAGCGGTGACCGTGAATTATTAAGGCAGGTGCTGTCCGGGATATTCAACGGCCTGATAAACGTCCTGTTCGGTCTGAGGGTGAGATATTTCAATGGGCCTTTCATCGCGCGCCGGGAAGACTTGCAGGCCCTGACCCTGCGCTCGACCGGGCTGACCGCCTTGGCGGAGTGCAAGGTCAAGATGCTTAAAAAGGGATGCAGCATCAGGGAGATCCCGTTCATCTATGTGCATCGCACCGGCGGGCGGTCGAGCGCATTGCGATTCAAGAGCATCAAGGCGGCGATCGCGGCTGTCGGCCTGTTGTACCATGATGTGCATTGGGAGAAATAGGTGTCCAAAGACATTTTTTTATCGGTGGTCATTCCGGTCTTTAATGAAGAAGCGACCATCAAGGACGTTATCAGCGCCCATGCCGCTGTGCTCACGCGTTTTGCGGACCGGCTGGCCGGAGCGGAGATCGTCTGTTTGGATGATGCCAGTACCGACGGAACATGGCGAGCTCTCGAAGCTGTTGCCCCAGAGCATCCGTCTTTAAGGATCGTGCGGCATCGGGTGAACCAGGGCATTGTCCTTTCCTTTATGGAATTGTTCCGGCAGGCGGCGGGCAGCCATGTGTATGTCACCGCTGGTGACGGGCAGTGGCCTGCTGTTGACCTCGAACGTTTGCTGGATGCACAGATGAAGACGAATGCGGACGTGGTGATCGGAGTGCGGCAGGAACGCGGCAAGGTCTACGGGCCCGGGCGCATGCTCCTGTCCTATGGATTCAATTTCGGCGCCTTTGTCCTCTTCGGCATCAATGCCCGTGATGCCAACGGGATCAAACTGGCGCGCCGCGAATTTTTTCAGCTGCCGGTCAGTTCCCGCAGTTTCTTTGCCGAGATCGAACGTCTGATCGTGGCCCGGCGGCAGGGCATGGCGATCGCCCACGCGCCGGTCGAATTCGTATCCCGCTGCGCAGGGCATGAGAAGGGCGCGGCATGGAAGAATGTGCGGGCCACGGTGTTGGACATGGCCCGATTTTTTTGTAACCGGAAAGGAAGATAATGGCAACTATTGAAGAATTCAAGAAGTTCGAACTTATCGTCGCGCAGGTCAAGGAAGTGAAGGAGCATCCCAA
This sequence comes from Candidatus Omnitrophota bacterium, assembly GCA_043775535.1. Lineage (GTDB taxonomy): Bacteria > Omnitrophota > Gorgyraeia > Zapsychrales > Fredricksoniimonadaceae > JACQQW01. The sequence goes on along the minus strand of JAYVSG010000053.1, from coordinate 11,859 downwards.
CGCGGACCGTTTGTACGTGCTGCAGGTCGACACGGGAAAGGATGTGCGTCAGATCGTGGCCGGCATCCGTAAGGCCTATACACCCGAGCAATTGGTCGGCCGCCGTGTGGTCCTGATCGCCAATCTGGAACCCGCCGTCATCCGCGGCGAAACGTCCAACGGCATGCTCCTAGCTGCGTCAGATGAAACCGGTCTCGTGCTCTTATCCTTGGAAAAAGATATCGCACTCGGCAGTTTAGTGAAGTAAGTCACTGGCATAATTTTTACGGCTCCGGTTGTCTTTTTCCGGCGCTCTTCTTTTCAATAACCAGCAATACAACGCTCCCTTCGGGAGCTGTATTGCCGGATCGGTGTCGTAGATCGCCGGGACAACAGTCGCCTTAAAAAATTCTGCCAGTGTCTTACTTTCCATTAGGCTGCTGAAGAGCATGGTGTTGTGGAGCAAAACAGTCAGGGGTTTTTCGCCAAAAGTTTGCGAGGGCTTACGGCGAGAACGTTCATATACAAGATATTCTATAAAACGGTCGAGCCGTAAACCGAAGCAAACGGCGAAAATACCCCGTTTTGCGGAACAATACCATGTTCTTCAGCACCACGGCCTATGATCAAAGACCTTAAACAATTTGTCCCTTCGAGCGTTTGCTTGAAATGCGAGGGATGCTGCCGCTTCCAGGCGGCGGATTCCCCGTGGCGGCCCAAGTGGGACAAACGGGAATTCGTCGACGACAAAGATCATGTTACGACCATCCGCGATTGCGGCGATCATTTCTGCCGTTTCTTCAACAAGGGCGAGGGCACCTGCCGCACCTACCACGACCGGCCTTTCGAATGCGAACTGTATCCGTTCCTCCTGTCGCGCCATGTCGACGGGATCAAGGTGTATGTGCACCTGGCCTGTCCCTATGTCCAGGACCATCAAGGCGGGACCGAGGTCGGGGAATATGTCGAGTATCTAAAGGAATTCTTCCAGCAGCCATCCACCCTGGATTTCCTGAAGCGCAATGACCGCCTGATCCACGACTATGCGCCCTTTGAAGCGGAGATACAGTACCTGTTCACCATTGCCGACAGGCCATCCGCGCTGTTAAGCCATAAAGGCATCTTTGACCAATACCTGTCGCGCTCATCCCGGCCATTGTCCGTCTACCATTTCAGCGCCATCTTTGCTTGGCAGGATTTCTTTGAATTCAGATTCGAGATCATTGATGAGCGTCTTTGCGTCTTTGCCTACCAGCACGGCGAACCGTTCCTGTATTTGCCACCCTTGGGTGGGGCTGTCAGCGCTGCGACGGTGGACAAGTGTTTTGAGTTCATGAAAGGCTCCCGCCTTGCCCGCATTGAAAACATTTGTGATAATCAATTGCCTGCGTTCGAGAGGGGCGGGTATAATGCTGACTTGAAGGCGCATGAATATGTGCATGCCCGCAAGGACCTGGTCGAACTGGCAGGTTCCGCGTATAAAAGCAAAAGGCATGACATCCATGTCTTTGAAGCGCGTTATCCGGGCGCGATCTTCCGTCCCTATGTGCCAGAGGACCTGGAAGCGTGCAAGGCCCTTTACGGGCGCTGGTCACAGGAGCGTAAGGCCCATAATGACGACCCGCTCTACGCAGGCATGCTGGAAGACAATGCCCGTGTGCATCCGCTCTTGATCGCCAATGCCGCTGTGCTGGGGCTGATCGGACGCGTGGTCATTGTCAACGGAGATATCGCCGGGTATACCTTCGGTTATCCGCTGGATGAGCGGACATTCTGCGTTTTATTGGAAGTGACGGACCTGGGGCTGACAGGTTTGGCGGCCTATCTCTTCAACCGTTTTTGTGCGGACGTTGAGCTTGGCCGGTACGATCTTATCAATACCATGGATGATTGCGGCATACCGAACGTGGCGGCGGCCAAGCAGTCCTGGCTCCCTGTCCAAGTATTGCCCGTGTATAATTTAAAAAGGACCGCATGAACATCAAAGAAGCCGAATTCATCGTTTTTGACGTCGAGACCACCGGCCTTTCCGCCACTGACGGCGACCGCATCATAGAGATCGCCGCCATGAAGGTCAAGGGCCTGGTGGTTGTGGATAAATTTTATTCCCTGGTCAATCCGCAGCGGTCGATCCCGTCTGCCGCGACCAATGTCAATAATATCACCAATGAGATGGTGGCCGGTGCCCCTGCGGCGGATGAAGTGCTGCCCCGCATGATCGAATTCATCGGCGGCGGCTGCGTGGTCGGGCATAATGTGCGCTTTGACCTGAGTTTCCTCTGCCATGAACTGTCCCGTTCGAACCGCAAGCTCAAGGATGAGACCCCGGCCATCGACACCTTGAAAATGGCCCGGGAGATCCTTCCGTATCTGAGCACCTACAAGCTTTCCTATCTGGCCCGTTCCTTGGGTGTTACCGTCACTGAAACCCACCGTGCCCTGGCGGACGTGGACATTACGGTCAAGGTCATGCTGCGTTTGATCGAGATGGCCGAAGAGCAGAATCTAAGTGATGTCGGCATCTTCCTGTCCCGTTTCGGCGTGGAAAAGCCTGTGTACAAGTTCACCCAGGAAGTCCAATCTTCGCTGTTCTGATACCATGATCCGCTCCATAGCGTTCAACGGCGATGCTTTTGCCATCTTCAAGAAATTCTACGGCAAGCGGGGCCTTTTCTTTTTGGATTCCAGCCAAAAGGGGATGGATGCCCGTTTTTCCTACATGGGTTTTTCACCGTTCAAGACCCTTTGCGGCCACGACCTGGGGAAATTAAGGACGGAATTCCTGAAATACCGCGTGGCTCCCTCCAAGGGGGGTTTTCCAGGCGGGGCTGTGGGGTACGTGGCCTATGACGGGGAGTTCCGTTTTGGCCTGTATGATCAGGTGATCGTCTTTGATCATGCGGCCCGACGTTTGACCATACACGCGCGCACCCGCGTGCAAATGGACGATATCCTTTCCATCCTAGAGCAGCGTTCTCCTCATGTGCCTGTGCTTCGGCCTCTGGCCGGAAAGATAAAACTCCACAGCAATTTTAGCAGGTCCGCCTATATGGCTGCGGTCAAGAAGGCCCTGGCCCATATCGCGCGGGGTGATATTTATCAGATCAACCTGTCCCGTAAGGTCGAGGCCTATATCAAGGGCTGGGAGCGGCATGCGGACCCGATCGCCGTGTACAGCGCCTTGCGCGAATGTTCCCCATCACCGTTTGCCGCCTATTTTGACGATGGAAAGCAGGTCGTACTGAGTTCCTCCCCGGAACGTTTCCTGAAATTATCCAACGGCATCGCGCAGGTGAAGCCCATGAAGGGCACGCGGCCTCGAGGTAGGGACAAGGCCGAGGATGCACGTCTCAAGAACGAACTGGCCCAGAGCTCCAAAGAAAGCGCGGAATTATTGATGGTCACCGACCTGGAGCGCAATGACCTTGGCCGTGTCTGTGCTTATGGGTCCATCAAGGTCAAGTCCCTGCGCACCATTGAATCCTATCAGAATGTATTCCAGGCTACTGCCACCATCGAGGGGAGATTGCGCAAGGACAAGGACGCCTTTGACCTGTTGGAGGCGACCTTCCCCGGCGGATCCGTGACCGGCTGCCCCAAGATCGAGGCCACGAAGATCATCGCGCAATTGGAAAAGACTCCGCGGGGCCTGTACACGGGGGCCCTTGGGTATATCAGTTTTTCCGGGGACATGGACTTGTCCGTCCTTATCCGCACGCTCTTCCTGCAGAAGGACAGGATCAGCTTCCATGTCGGGGGCGGCATTGTGACGGATTCCGATCCCGCGGCGGAGTATGAGGAAACCTGCGTCAAGGCCCAGGCCATGGAAAGAGCGTTAGGGGAGGTCTTTGGTGGCTGAGCTCACTTTTTATCTCGACGGCCAATATATCCGCACCGATGCTAGGGTGCTCGATGTGTTCACGCCCGGACAGCAGAAGATGCACGGTGTCTTTGAGAGCATGCGCGCCATCAACGGGAAAATAGAATTCATCGATGCGCATCTGTCGCGCCTGTTCAAAGGGCTTAGGGCGCTCAAGGTCCGCCACCGGTTGACCCCTGCAGGATTAAAACGTATTGCTGTCCGGCTCGTTTCGAAGAATGCGTCCATCACAACGGCCCGTGTCCGGCTCATGGTGTTCCAGGACAACAAGACGGTGCATGTGGCAGGCATGGTCTTGCCGTACAAGCCGTTCCCGTTGACAAAATACCGTCGGGGATTACGGGTGAAGTTAGTGAAGACCAGCCGCCCCGCGCATGCACGCCAGGCCTATATCAAGTCCCTAGACTATGCCTTGTTTACCGATGCCCATCGAAAAGCTGTTGCAGAAGGCTATGATGATGCCCTGCTTCTGAATGCGAAAGGCCACGTCTTCGAAGCGGCGCATGCCAATGTGTTCCTGGTCAAGGGGGACACTCTCATCACCCCTCCCCTGTCATCCGGGTGCCTCAACGGCATCACCCGCGGCCGTGTTATTGCGGTTGCCCGGCAGCTCGACATCCCCGTCGTGGAAAAAGCCGTGACCCCTGCCATGCTTAAGGCGGCGGACCATGTGTTCCTGGTCAATTCCATGATCGGGATGATAAAGATTTCTGCAATATCCTAGGCGAAAAACCCACATCCTTCCTTGCCCGCCTGCTTTTTGCCCGGTATAATCATTGCTATGAAGAAAACCATTATTTTGTTATACTTTTGCCTTTGTATTTTGCCTTCGCTGTCGTCGGCCGAGGGGACAGTCTCGGGAGGCGCGGAATGGCAGCTGACCTTTGATGTGGTCAAGTCCAAGGTCGAGGGGTTTTTGGAGGACAATAACAAGCTGTCCGCCGAGCAGGCCTCCTTGCGTGCGCAGCTGGACAAGCTGGATCGTTCCATCGATGCTCAGGGCAGGAAGAACGACGAAAGCAAGGCCTTCCTTAAAGAGCGTGGCGGCAAGACGGACCAGCAGATCCTAGTTGAAGAATTAAGCGCAAAGCTTAAGGCGAAGAACCTGAAACTCGCTGAGGCCCAGAAGGAAGCGGATGCATTGAGGGCCGAGGCCGCGCAGCTGCACCGTAAGATCGAATTGAAGAAGCTCAAGATATCCGATTGGGAATTGCGCCAGAACATGGCGGCCGCGGTCAAGCCTCCCGTCGAAGACCTTTCCTCCGGTGACAAGGAGCTGGATGGTTTGCGCAAAGAGCTGGAGGCGCATAAGGGCAAGGAAGCGGAGCTTGAGGGCCAGATCAATTCCGCCAATGATCTCCGTACGGAGTCTGTGGCTAAGGAAGAAGCCGCCGCTGCTGAGATCCGCGAGCTTGAGAAGAAGCTGGAGGATCTGGAAGGTCAAAGGTCCGAACTCTCCAGGAAGATGCCCAAGGGTGATCCCAACGCATCCAAACGCAGCCGTTACCTGGCCATGGCGGAGCGGAAGTCGAAGCTGGAAGGCAAGATCCGGGCTTCCGAAGAACATATCGATTCATTGAAGGACGCGGCATCGATGGGTGCCTGGGGATTGCAGAGAAGGCAGATGGTCCATGACATCGTCGTGGCCGACGCGAAGAACGTGCAGATGCGCCACAAGATCATCGGATTGCGTGAGGACATCGCGCTTTTAAAAGATAAGATCGTCATCCTGGAAAAGCAGGTCGGTTCCCAGATGAAGAAAAAATAAGCGGAGGGGATATGGCAAAGACAAATACAAATGTGCCCGTGGTCGTGCGTGCGCTCATCGAGGTGAGCATCACCCCTGAGAAGGACGTGGGCTTCGACCGCATCGCCGAGCGCATCTACAGTTATCCTGAGGTCAAAACCTGTTATCTCGTCTCGGGTGGGTACGACCTGCTGGTCGTGGTCGAAGGGGACAATATCCAGACCGTGGCGGACTTCGTGGCGGCCAAGCTTTCATCGATGGCCAATGTCAAACAAACAGCGACGCGTTTCATGCTCCGGAAATACAAGGAAGAAGGACAGGTCCTGCATAACCCGAAGAAAGAACGCCGTCCTAATATTTCTTATTAATTATTTATGCGTATTTCCAAAAAAGTTGATCAATTAGCTCCGTCGGGCATCAGGGCCTTCTTTGACCTGGTGCTGGGCATGAAGGATGTCATATCCCTAGGTGTAGGCGAACCGGATTTCGTCACGCCCTGGCATGTGCGCCAGTCTGCCATCCATTCCCTCGAACAGGGCTTCACTTCCTATACGTCCAATAAGGGCATGATCGAATTGCGCCGGGCCATCACCGGTTTCTTGAAAAGTCGCCACGGCCTGGACTATGACGCTGAAGAAGAGGTGTTGATCACCGTTGGTGTGAGCGAAGCGCTGGATCTGGGGATGCGAGCCATCTTGAATCCCGGCGAGAAGGTCCTGATCCATGACCCTTGCTATGTGGCGTATGCGCCCGTGGTGGAATTGGCCGGGGGCGTCCCTGTATTGCTTCCAACCGACATCAAGGGCGGCTTCAAGATCACGCCCCAGCAGGTCGATGCGGCTGCTGCCAAAGGGGCCAAGGCCATCCTTATCAATTATCCCTGCAATCCGACGGGCGCTTCCTATACGAAGAAAGAACTGGAAGCCCTGGCCAGGGTGTTCAAGAAGCATGACCTTATCGTGTTCAGCGACGAGATCTATGATGAGCTGACCTATGATTTCGACCACACGGCACTGCCCGCGCTTGCGGACATGCGCGATCGCACCGTATATTTGAACGGTTTTTCCAAGGCCTACGCGATGACGGGTTTCCGCATCGGCTATGCCTGCGGTCCGGCGGACATCATTGCCGGCATGACGAAGATCCACCAGTACACCATGCTCTGTGTGCCCATCACCGGCCAGATGGCGGCCATCGAAGCGTTGAAGAACGGGCATAAGGACGTGCTGTCCATGAAGAAGGAATATAACCGCCGCCGTGATTTCATGGTGGATGCGTTGAATGAGATAGGCCTGACCTGCCACAAGCCGCAGGGGGCGTTCTATCTTTTCCCGTCGATCAAGGCGACCAATGAATCCTCGATGGATTTTGCCAAGAATTTGCTGCAGCAGCAGAAGGTGGCGCTGGTCCCCGGGGTTGCTTTCGGAAAGTCCTGCCCGGACCATGTGCGCATTTCGTACGCGTCGAGTTATGACAATTTGAAGGAAGCAGCGGCAAGGATCAAAACCTATTTGAACAGGAAATAGAAAGGGGAACCCCCGTGCGTAAAGAACATGCCCCAAAGACCCCCCGCAAGAAAGATGACATTGATTTTGAGATCGCGTTCTATGAGAGCATCCTCAAGGACACGCCCGGTTTCATCGAGGCGTTAAGCGCCATCGGCGACCTGTACACCCGTGCCGGTTACTGGCAAAAGGGCTTGGATGTGGACCTTAAGCTTATCCAGCTGAGGCCGGATGACCCGATCGTGTCCTATAACCTGGCCTGCAGTTATTCCCTGTTGAACCAGCCGCGTCCCGCATTGAGTGCCCTGTCGAAAGCCATTGACCTGGGTTATGATGACTTCGCGTATTTGAAGACAGACCCTGACTTGGAGAACCTGCTCAAGGACGAGCATGTGCAGACCTACATCAAGGGCGTTGAGAAGAAAAAGAAAAAGCCAACCAAGCTGTGAAATATTTTCCAAGACCATAGGAGATTGAGATGAGCTTAGTTGTTCTGGGCACAGTTGCGCTCGACCATGTTAAAACACCGTCGGGCAGCAAGAAGGACATGTTGGGTGGTTCTGCGGCGCATTTTTCCATGAGCGCGCGTTTGTTCACGCCCGTCCATCTGGTCGCCGTCGTCGGCAAGGATTTCCCCGTGAGGCACCTGGATTTCCTCAAGCGCAAGGGCATTGACCTGACCTCGCTGCAGGTCAACAAGGGCAAGACCTTTCGTTGGGCAGGGGAATATAAAAAAGGGGATTTCAATACCGCCCTGACACTGGCCACGGAATTGGGCGTGCTTGAGAGTTATGCGCCCGCCATCACCGAGAATCAGAAACATTTGCCGAACCTTTTCCTCGCCAATTTTGACCCGGACCTGCAGCTTAAATTGATCGGCCAGCTCAAGAAGCCGCAATTGATCGGCCTCGACAGCATGAACCTTTGGATCACGCACAAACAGAAATCCTTGCGCCGACTCATGCGTCAGGTGCATCTGTTCGTGGCCAATGACGGTGAGGCTAGGGCTCTGACCGGCGAGAACAACTTGATCGCCGCGGCCAAGCGCCTGCGTACCATGGGCCCGAAGCTCATTGTGCTTAAAAAAGGCGAGCACGGCGTCCTGTTCTATTGCGACAAGTTCATGTTCTCCTTCCCGGCGTATCCCGTCGACAAGGTGGTCGACCCGACAGGTGCGGGCGATACCTTTGCCGGCGGACTCATGGGTTACCTGAGCAAGGTGCGCAAGGTGGACGAGAAGAGCCTGCGCAAGGCATTGTTGTACGCCACCACGGTCGCGTCCTTTAACGTCCAGGGTTTTGGCATGGCCAAGACCGCGCCTCTGTCCATGCGCGAGGTGGAAGAGCGCATGAAACACTTAGTCAAGTTCGCGGCGGTGTCTTGAAAGGACCGGCCTTCTTTGAGACCGTGGGGTTCTGGGCAGCGGTCGCCCTGCCCTTCTTCGATATTTCATTGATCATGCATGTGATCAAGCGCAAGTCTTCGGCAGACATCTCGGTGATGTGGGCCGCGGGCCTATGGCTGAGTGCGGTGATGATGGCGCCCAGCGCCTTTGTTTCCGGGGACAGGACGGCCATCGGGTTCAATGTCGTCAACGTGGTCATGCTCACGGCCGTACTGGCCGTTGTCATCAAATATCGTAAAGGAGCCGCATGAGTTTCGTCGAACAAATGGGCCTGGTTGCCTCCATTGCCATGCCGATGTGGAACATCCCGTTGATCGTCAAGATCGTCAAACGCCGTTCCTCGGCGGACATCTCTAGGGGGTGGCTGTTCGGGGTGTGGATCTGTGCTATATTGATGGCGCCGTCCGGTTTCGTGTCCAAGGACATTGTGTGGCGTTGTTTCAACATCATGAATTTAATACTCTTCACGGCGGTGGTCATCACCGTCCTGAAATACCAAAAAGGCAATAATGACCAAAAATAAAGAATTGAAATGCGGCACCGTGGCCATCATCGGCCGGCCGAACACGGGGAAATCTACCCTGCTCAATACCTTAGTCGGGGAGAAGGTTTCGATCGTTTCCAATATCCCCCAGACCACCCGCCAGCAGATCCGCGGCATCGTCACCGAGAAGCGCGGCCAGATCATCTTCATCGATACTCCTGGCATGCACCTGGGCGCTGACCGCCTGGACAAGTTCATGAATCGCTCCGCCCTTGATGCCTTGCACGGGGTTGACATCATCATCCACATGGTCGATACCAGCGAGCATGTGGGGCAGGAAGAGAAGCACGTGGTCAGCCAGTTGAAGGGCATCAAGCACACGGTCATCCTGGGTTTGAACAAGATCGATTACGGCAAGGGCAAGTTCATCAGCGAATATGTGAAGTTATGGGAAGATGCGACGGGCAAGACCATCCAGGAATTGTCCAATGTCATCATGCTGCCTTTGTCCGGCGCCAAGGGGACCAATGTGGATAAGCTGGTCGACCTGTTGTTCGAGCACTTGCCTGAAGGCCCGATGCTATACCCGGATGACACCATCACCGATCTTCCTGAGCGCATGGCCATGGCCGACCTCATCCGTGAGAAATTGTTTCACATCATGAAGGAAGAAGTGCCCCATTGCATTGCCGTGCGCATCGAGCGCGTGCAGCCCAAGAAGGGCAAGGTTCTGCATATCCAGGCCCTGATCACCGTGGAACGCGACACACAGAAGGAGATGGTCATCGGCCGGAAGGGTGATATCTTAAAGACCGTTGGTACTGCCGCGCGTGCCGACCTGGAAGAACTGGTCGGGGAGAAGGTATTTTTGGAATTGACCGTCAAGACCAAGAGCAACTGGCGCGACGATCCTTCCCAGCTTGAAGAAATGGGCTACGTTTTTGACTAAGGCGGGCTGATGCTGGACAATCGCCAGATCTCAACGGTGGTCGCGCGTTTGAAAGAGGCGATGAAAGGCCTGCCGGACCCGTCGGTGACCCTGGTCGGCAAGAAATTCAAGAGCCCTTTCCTCGTCCTGATCTCCTGCCTCTTGAGCTTGCGCACCAAGGATACGACCACCCTGCCTGTCTGCGAGAGGCTTTTCCCAAAGGCGGACAGCATTGATGCGTTCTTGAAGTTGTCGCCTGCGGAATTGGAGAAGCTCATCTATCCGGTGGGTTTTTACAAGACCAAGGCCAGGACCATCCTGGGGATATGCAAGGACCTGAAGGAACGTTTTAATTCCCAGGTCCCCGGTGATCTGGAACAATTGTTGACCTTGAAAGGTGTCGGCCGTAAGACCGCCAATCTCGTCCTGACCGAAGGTTTCGGGAAGCTTGGCGTATGCGTCGACACGCATGTGCACCGCATCTCGAACCGGCTTGGGTATGTGAAGACCCGGACGCCCGACGAGACCGAATATGCCTTGCGTGCGAAATTGCCGAAGAAATATTGGGTCGAGTACAATGCCCTGCTGGTGACCTGGGGGCAAAACGTGTGCAGGCCGATCTCACCATTATGTTCCACCTGCCCAGTGGACAATATTTGTGAACGCAACAATGTAGGGACGAGCAGATGAAGTTATTCTTGTATTTCTCAGAGATCATGGGTATGGACGTGCTCGACGCGCAAGGCGAGTATGCCGGGGCCTTGCATGACCTGGGCATGAACCCGCAGGGCGATATTTATCCCAAGGCCACCGAGCTTATCTTGTGCAAAGGCATGCTGCGCAAGGAGTATGCCCGCGTCAAGTGGGAGGATGTTGCCTATATCGAGGATGAGGTGCGTCTCAAGCTTCCCGCCGACAGGATAGTGTTCCAGAAAGAACCGTTTAAGGGCGAGTTCACCCTGCGCCGCGATATCCTGGACCAGCAGGTGGTGGACACCGACGACCAGCGTGTCGTGCGGGTCAATGACATCCATATGCTGCGTGTCGAGAACCAGGTCTATGCCGCCCACGTGGATGTGGGCTTGCGCGCCCTGGTGCGCCGTCTGGAATGGACGGACCTTGTCGATTTCGTGGTCAGGCTAGTCTATGCAAAATCTCCCTACCTGACCCAGGAGGAATTGATCCCCTGGAAGAACACGCAGATCCTTCCCAAATTGGGACGCATGAAAAGTGTGCTCAAGCTGGATGTGGCGCGCAATAAGCTGGCCGGGATCCCGCCCGCAGCCCTAGCCGAGATCATGCAGGACCTGGACATCTTTGCCCGTTTGTCCTTGTTCAAGTCCCTGCCGGCCGAGATGCAGCATAAGGTGTTCACGGACATGAACACCGCCTTCAAGATGGAATTGATCGACCAACTCGAGCAGCATGAGACCGCGACCCTCATTACCAACATTCCTGCGGACGAAGCCACCGACCTTTTGATGAAATTGCCCCGCGACAGGAGCCACGAACTCATGCGTTCGCTGGGGACCGAAACGAACAAGAAATTACGCAAACTGCTGAGCTTTGCCAAGGATTCCGCCGGCGGTCTCATGACCATCGAGTACCTGTATTTGAAGGCGGACGCCACCGTTGCCGACGGGATGAAGAAGATCAAGGACAATGCCAATTTTCACGGCAGTATTTTCTTCTTGTACATCGTGGACGAACAGCACAAATACCTGGGCACCACGTCACTGCGCCGCTTCATCAATGAGCCACCGGACAGGCTCTTGCTTGAGACCTGCTATACAGAGAATATCTTTGTCCATACCGATGACAGTGTGGAGGAGGTCGCGCTCTTGCTCGAACGGTACAAGTATTCCTCCATCCCCGTGCTCAACCAGGACGAGATCCTACAGGGGGTGATCACAATCGACGACGTCATGGAG
>JAYVSG010000052.1:0-1912 GCA_043775535.1 Candidatus Omnitrophota bacterium | reverse complement strand
CCATGTGTCATCTGTCCTGACCAAGGTCACGCCCAATTCTGCCTTCATCCCATCGACCAACCGGGAGATCCTGTGCTCGATCCCTTCGGCGCCTGCCTCCGGGTAAAGATCCAGCATCATTGTCTGGTCGTCCAGGTCCCAAACAGTCACTGCCTGGACCCTGGCATCTGCAACGGCGATCGAAGCAACAACAGGCTGGGTCATCAACTGGCTTCCTATCTGCAGGACCATGCTGTCCCTCAGATTCAATTCATCCTCCGCGCTCATGGCGGCATCCTTCAGCCGTACCACGCTATCCTTGGCAAGCTTTCCGGCAAGCAGGTCATCTATTTGCCGGGATAGATACTTCTGCATCTCACGGGCTTTTGCTTCAATATCATCCATGGAACGAGCGCGTATATCATTCGGCGTGATCGTGAACGGATGACGTTCCCGGATGGTGTGCATCTGGAATCTTATTTTCAGTTGGCCCATGAGCTCATCCACGATCGAAGGATGCAGCGTTTCATCTGTCCTATATTGCAAATGATAGAAAGACCCATTGGTATCCCGCCAGACCATAGGCACGCTCAAAGAACGCCTCAAAGCTTCCAATGCCTCGACCACTGTAGTCCCACCATGAAGTCCTTTGCCGCCAATCGTATATTGCCTGCGGTCCAATACCGCACGTACGGTCCGGACAACACCCGTTGGCATCAATATGTCCTTGGCGGTCATGGCCTCATCCCTTTGCGATGACTCCACATCTTCCCGTGCAAAAACAGAAACCTGGGTCTTCAATTCATCGATCTGCATAGCGTTGGCTTTCTTACCGGCCCAGGCATCTACGCGCCCGTTGATCAGGGCGACCGCTCCATCCATGGAATAATTTTCCTTTAACAAGAATCCAAGCCACCGCGCCGCACTGATGCGCACAGCCCCCATCAAATTCTCTCTCCTGGCGTCGCTAACGAAATTATTACCGCCACCCTCGACACTATCCAGATAGGCCAACACGAATATTTTATGGTTCTTCTCGATTGCATAGGCATCGAGTTTATTATTCTTCCTTATCAACCAATCCTCAAAGGCCTCTATATCCTTGCGCGCAATACGGAATGCTTTGCCTTGCTCCCATTCAATGAGGATGAACGGCTTTTCCTTCCGCAACTCTGCCAACATAGCATCCACGAGCGGCCCATATTCCGACCCCGCATCCCTAGGCAAAACCGTTACAGTACCATCGGAACGTTCTTGTGACATCTCAATCCTTTTTAGCATCATCCTGATGACATCCGACATCATGCCTATAGGAAAATAAGACCTTCCTTGGTCAAAAGTAACCCCCTGGCCATCATCGACCCGCATGGCAGGATCTGTCATGACCTGCTGATCAAGGCTGACGCCCGTGCGCATGTTCACCATAGCCCTGTCACCAGGCAAAACACTGGCCGTTTGCCGGGCACCTATCCTAAGATCTCTCTCGACCGCAATACCTGCTTCCGGCACCAGCTTCACCACCCCGCCGGAGAAATATTTTTTCGATCCGGTCTCACCATCAGCTGTCGGCGCATCCTTGATATAGTTGAAGACACCCTTTTTATACGCCTGCACATACCGCTCATAGATGCGGTCTTTCACCGACGGATCACTCAGATCGATGCCCTTGACCTTGGCCTGATCGGTATACACCTGGTTGAGCAGGGCTTCCTTGAGATTGTTCTTGTACCATCCGGCGAGGATCATGGAATTGAATATCTGGCGAAGATTGGCAAAATTTTTGCCTGCGTTCACTTCTTTCTCGAGTTCAGGAATAATAACTTCACGGACGATCTGAGACGCTAGTGAGGCGGGTCCTGCCGCTGCGGCACCTCGTCCGCCCTCACTCGCGTTGCGGGCGGCCAAGGTCTCCGCCTCCGCGTCACCCGCCTTC
>JAYVSG010000051.1:0-14711 GCA_043775535.1 Candidatus Omnitrophota bacterium | reverse complement strand
TATCCGCGGGGCAGGAACAGTATTGTATGGTGATAATGCGACATCAGGGGTCATTAATATTATCACAAAGAAAGGTAGTGAAGGCATACACGGCAAAGCTGGCGTGACCTTCGGCAGTTACGGTACGGAAAAAGAATCCATAGCGGTCTCGGGTGCACAAAAGGCAGTAGATTATTACATGGATTGGACCCAATTGAAATCCGACGGCTATCGTACAAACAGCAATATTTACAGCCAAAACTTCAACGGTCGTTTTGGGTATAAACTGTCCGATCAGGTTGACTTTGATCTTGATGCGGCCTGGCATCAGGATGATTATGGTCTTCCTGGTCCTTTGACCGCACTGCAGATCAGCCAAAAGGGGCGTCGGGCCACCGTGGAGCCCGAGAATTTTGGCGAAACAAAAGATCGTATGGTGCAATTGACTGCTAATCTGGATCCATGGCAGGAAGCCGATCTAGGTAAATTCTCAGTTTCTTCCTCATACCGTAATCGGGACACGTACGCCGCTTTCTATTCTTTCGGTAACGATACAAAATATAACATAGACACCATCGGGATCACAGGTAAGTACATGCTTGAACGTCTGCTGGCCGGCAAACAGTTTAACTTTGTAAGTGGTGTGGATTATTATAAAAATGACAATAGTATATTAACCAGAGGATCGTTTACGGTTGACTCGACCATTGCCAAGAACGATATTGGCATTTACGGTCAAGGTGAATACGAAGTGATGGACAGCTTATTCCTGAAAGGCGGTACGCGTTTTCAGAAGTCTTATTATACGTTTGACCAGCGCCAGGCGCCCACATCCTATAGGAAGATCAACCCTGATGAGCAAGCCACCATGGCCGGTGTGCGGTATCAGTATGCGCCTGACTCGAACGTTTTTGCAGATGTTCAGCAGACCTTCAGGTTTCTGGCCACCGATGAATGGTTCAGCAATTTTAGCGGAACGATCAACAATGACCTGAAACAGCAGAAAGGCATTCAGTACCAAACAGGGGTCAAGCACAACTTCGCTGACCGCGTCAATGTCAGCGTTACCCCTTACTACATTAGTAATAAAAACGAGATCTTCGATGATCCAGTGAACGGGACAAATAACTACGATCAAACTGGACGTTTTGGTATTGAATTGAGTCAGACCGTGCATCTTAAGAAGATGCTCGCGCTAGATAATCTCGACCGTCTTGATCTGGATGCAGATTATGTCTACCAGCACGCCAAAATAACCCGTGGGCCTTTTGACGGCAAGGAGGTGCCTTGGGTCCCCTGGCATCAATGGCGTACAGGCATCTTAGTTGGATTTCTGCAGCATTACCGTCTTGGATTTGATACGCGCTTCGTGAGTGAACAGTACGCCATCGGCGATGCATCAAACGCGTCAAGCCGGATCAAATCATATGTCCTCTGTGATACCCGATTGTCTTACACCAATGAATTCCTGGAGTTGTTCGGTGGTGTGGACAATATTTTTGGACAGAAGTATTACGGATATGTGACCGACTTTGGTTTCGGTACGAGCTATTATCCTGCTCAGACCCGCAGTTATACAGTGGGTGCTAAGGTCAAGTTCTAAGCGAGAGGACGGACTTCCTTAAGGACAATGTCCACAGGGGAGAGTTTATTGAGGGTATAGAAGTGCAGGCCGGGGGCTCCGTGGGACAGGAGTTCCCGGCTTTGTTTTATGCAGAATTTGATGCCGGCATCCAGGGTCTTCACCGGATCATCAGCGATGGGTCTGAAGATGTCGTGGACCTCCTGGGTGACGGACGCTCCGCACACGGCGCAGAAGCGCACCAGCGCGTTATAATCCGTGATGGGCAGGATGCCGGGGATCACACGCGTGTTGACGTCCAATTCCTTAAGACGGCTGCTATAATCAAAATAATCCTGGTTATTGAAGAATAGCTGCGTGATGACATAGTCTGCACCAGCCTCGATCTTGCCTTTCAATATTTTGGCGTCGTATACGCGGTCGGAGGAAAGCACATGCCCTTCAGGGAAGCCTGCGACGCCGATCTCGAAATAGTCCCCGAATTCCTTGCGGATAAAGGCCACCAGGTCAGAAGAGTATTTGAAATTTTCAGGTCCCGGCTGCCAGTTGGGATCATCCTTCGGAGGGTCTCCCCGGAGCGCCAGTACACGGCTGATGGAGCGGCGCTTCATTTCCTCGAGGATAGCCTTCATCTCGGCCCGGGTGTGGAGGACACATGTCAAATGCATGACCGCAGGCACATGGTGGGCTTTTTGGATATGCTCCACAATGTCGATCGTCTTGTCACGGCTTCCGCCGCCGGCACCGTAGGTGCAGGAGAAGAAGTCGGGTTTTAGAGTACACAACGAAGAAATTGTGTGCAATAATTTGGCATACCCTTCCGGTGTTTTGGGAGGGAAAAGTTCGAATGAAATGGTCGGCGTCATGGTTTTTATTATACACAGGAACAAAAGATGTCCATAAAAAGAAAAGTCATTGTGATCATCCCGGTGTGCATGGCTTCCGGCCGTTTTCCAGGCCAGCCGCTGGCCAAGGTCCTGGCCCTGCCCATCATCGAGCATGTGCGCCGCCGGGTCGTGATCTCACGGATGGTCGATGATGTGTATGTGGCGACTGCGGATGCGGCCATCAAGGATGTGGTGGCGAATCATGGCGGCAAGGTCATTATAACGGAACAGTCGCCGCGCCCTACCGAACGTCTGGCCCGAGCCGCTGTCCAGCTTGGTCTGGCAGAGGACGACATCATCATCAGCATCTGGGGCCATGAACCTTTATTCGTCCCGGAACTCCTGCAGGAATTGATCGCCCCCATGCTGCAGTATACGGACATTCAATGCACCAATCTGCTTGCCATGATCAGCGACGAGAAGCAGATGCACGACAAGGACACGGTCAAGGCCGTGGTGGACCTGAATTCCAGGATCATGTGTTTCTCCCGTTCACCCTTGCCGTACCGCAGGGTCAAGAATTATTCGACTGCCTACCGCCAGACCGGCTTTGCCGCTTTCACCGCATCCTTCCTTCACAAGATCTCCGCCTTTACGCCGTCCCCGCTGGAGATCACCGAAGGCATTGATTTCCTGCGCATCCTCGAGAACGGCTGTCCCATCCGGGGCGTTGTGTATAACCGCAAGCTCATCAGCGTCCATCAAAAAGAAGACATTGCGGAATTGGAAGAGGCCTTACGCAAGGATTACGACCAGAGCCGTTTGTATCAGGCCATTTTGAACATGTAGGTAAACAGGTCGTCGAGCATGATCGCGATCATGGCCATGTAGATGGGGGCAAGCGGAAGGGCGAACCTTGGGATGGTCATGAACAAGGCGTAAAAACCGGCGAAGGTCAGGATCAGTATAAAGATAAAGAAGCGCATGACGGTCGCAGGGGGCGGAGTGATGCCCATGGAACATATCGCCCGGATCTGTTTAAGGAAACTGACCCCTAGGTAACAGAAGCTTCCTAGGGTGAGGAGTGAAACAGCAAGCCGCAGTAAATTCTTCAAGACTCCAAGATCGTACAGCCTGGCCAGCCATGGCGGGTAGGATACAAAGCCGATCTTGGTCGATTCCCAAAAGAACATCTTTATTCCATCGAGGACCATCAAGAGGAAGAACTGCGGTGGATTTTCAAGCACCTTTTCCTTGGCCAGTCCCATCATCTTTCCGTCCATTTCCGCCGGAGGTGTCGTGCGGTACATTTCTTCTCTTTTGCCGATGCCAAAGGCATCCAGGGTTTCGATCCCCCAGAAGTAACATTTTTCCACACCGTATATCTGTTCACAAGACCCTTTGCCGGGCACATAGGCAAGAGCAGTCAGGAACCGTTCCTTGGTCAATGGCTCTGCACGGCGGGCGCAGCTCGCATATAATGCCCAGCTACCACGGTTGGTAAGTGCGAATTGGCCATTGTATTGTTGGTTCAATGTTTTATAGGCCAGGACAGGGGCTTCATAGGTTATGGTGAAGGCGGTCAGTGCGATCAGGCAGTTGATGAGGAGAGCCTTTTGTTTCTGGAACAAAGCCATGATGGTTAAGACAAGATAGACTGCAAAAAATGCCAGGAAGATGAATTCAAACATACCCTTGATAAAGGTCATGCACACGAAGGATAGTCCAAGCAGGGCTCCGGCTGTTAAAGCATCGTATTTTTTGCCTCGACGTATGGTTTCAAAGGCGTGGACATTGGCCCAGACCACGCCCACCATGAATGGATAGGCGGCGATCTCTGAATATAAGCTGAACGCTGTGTTGTTGACCGCGGGGGAAAGGCCAAAGTAAAGAAGGACGGCGGCCGTCACGCCGGTACGGACATTAAGTGCGAGGAGGGTGCGGTAGATGAGGAATTGGGTCAGGCCCAGGAGAAGGATGCCGAACAGGGCCATGATGCGCGTGTATGCAATGCCGCTGGCATGTTCCAGGTGCATGGCGAGCGAAACTAACAGGGGATAGATCGGTTCGCGGTTAGGGCCTTGCTTCAAGTAGGCGCTGAAACCTTCATGTTGAAGCAGACGGCCAAGCTGTTGATAGCCTAATGCATCATGGACAAGCTGCGGTTGGGTGTTGAAGCACAGATAGAACCACCATATGATGGATACTAGAAAAACAGCTAAGATGATGCGCGGCAATGGGATTTGTTTCATCTTTTGGGTTGCAATCCAGTGGTGTATCTTTTAATATTGACTAGCTTATCAATATTGCCCCGGACACGCAAGATTGGCCTTATCTTTATGGAAAAGAAGGACCCTCTCATCAGCATGGTAAAAGGCATGGCCATTATCCTGGTCGTGTACGGCCATGTCATCCAGCGCAGTATGGCCGCCCATGGCGCGGATTTCTATTTGAATCCGGCATTCAAATTCATCTACACCTTCCATATGCCGCTGTTTTTCTTCATCAGCGGCTATTTAATGGCTTGGACCCTGGGGCGTACGGGTCTGTCTGAAGCCTTCAAGATCCGGTGTAAGACCTTGCTGGTCCCGTATATGTGCTGGGGTGTCCTGGGCCTTATCACATATTGTGCGCTGCATCTCTTTGACCGCAAGAACAGCGTCGGGCTGCGCTGGGACGGGTCAGACCCTGTCCTGGCCAATGCCGGAGTATGGTTCCTTTTTGTGCTTTTCGTCTGCAGCGTCTTTTTGCTTTGTTCCGTCAAGCTGCAGGAGCGGCTGGGGATGTGGGGTTTTGCGGCCGTATACCTGGCCTTGCTCGTCATCCCGGGCAACGACCATTTTTATCTCTATTACATCAAATGGTTCTACCTGTTCTATGCGGTGGGGTATCTCTGCAATAAATACAGTGGTCGGATCAGGGAGATCGGCGCCAATAAGGCAGCACCCTTGGTCATCTTCATCCTTTTTATCCTCTTGGCATCCTACTGGACCAAGCTTGACTATATTTACGTCCATAAGATGCATTTTGCCACGTATAATGGCTCCTATGAATTCTTAAGGTTCATTTATAGGTATGTGGTGGGCTTCCTAGGGATCGCGGCCGTCTTCTATATCGCGGCCTGTTTCGTAAAGACGAAGATGGAAGAGGGTTTGGCCTGGGTCGGGCTTTATTCCTTGGACATTTTCCTGGTCCAACGATATATTGTCGAAGGGATTTACCCCAAATTGGCAGGGGCTGTGCGCATGCATTTTGATTTCAACGGCTCATTGTTCATGTGCATCGTGGCCCCGTTATGCACCGCCTTCTTTGTCTATGTATGCATTGCCGTTTCAAAGGCCTTGATTAGGAAAAACCCATTGTTGAACACATTGTTATTAGGCGCGCGGAACACATGACCCATCGTTATTACCATTCCTTGCTCGAGAAGCAATACCGTTATTTCATCCCCGTTGGAAAGAAGGTCCTGGAGATCGGCCGCAGCAATGGGGACCTGCTGTCCGCGGTCAGACCTGCGGTGGGGGTGAAGGCAGCCAATATCGAAGAGCTTAAGTCCGATGTGACATTCGACTATATCATCCTCTCCGGCCTTCTGGGGGACATCGACGACATTGAAACCTTCCTGGTCTCCCTGCGCAGGTTTTGCGGGCCGGATACGCGCGTCATCATCGAGCATTACAGCTATTTATGGCAGTCCTTGCTTAAGGTCGCGGAAAATCTTGGTCTTAAGAAGCCGACCTCGGAACAGAATTGGCTGACCTACAGCGACGTTGCCAATTTCCTGGCATTGGCTGGGTATGATGCCATTAAGAAAGAACGCTGCACCTTGCTTCCGTTCAATATTTGGGGCATCAGTTTTGTGGTGAACAAATTCCTAGCCAAGCTCCCTATTTTCAATGCCTTGACGCTCAACCATTTCGTCGTCGCCCGGCCTTTATTTGTGCCTGCCCGGGAATATTCCGTGACCATCCTGGTCCCATGCCGCAATGAGAAGGGCAATATCGAGCAGGCCATCACCCGCACGCCGGCCTTCGGCCGCTCCCAGGAGTTCATTTTTGTCGAGGGGCATTCCAAGGACGGGACCTATGAAGAGATGGAGAGGGTCAAGCGGGCCTATCCCCATAAAGACATCCGATTGTTCAAACAGCCGGGCAAGGGCAAGGGTGATGCGGTGCGTTTCGGTTTTGCAGAGGCCAAGGGAGAGGTTTTGATGATCCTAGATGCCGACCTGACCGTCCCACCGGAGGACATGCCTAAATTTTATAACGCCATCCAGTCAGGCAAGGGCGAATTCATCAACGGCTGCCGTTTGGTCTATCCGATGGAAGATGAGGCCATGCGTTTCTTGAATCTGTTGGCCAATAAATTTTTCGGCCTGTTCTTTTCCTGGCTCCTGGGCCAGCGTTTCAAAGACACCTTATGCGGCACCAAGGTGATCTTTAAGCACCACTACGAAGAGCTCGTTGCCAACCGCCATTATTTTGGTGATTTTGACCCCTTCGGGGATTTCGATCTCATTTTTGGCGCGGTGAAGCTCAACCTGAAGGCCATTGAATTGCCCATCCGCTATAAGAGCCGGCAATACGGCACCACCCAGATCCAGCGTTTCCGCCACGGCCTGCTGCTGCTTCGGATGTGCGCCTTTGCCATGAAGAAGATCAAATTCATTTGATGACATCCAAGATCTCTATCGCCGCTGCGTTCGTTCTGATCGCCTGTCTTTTGACCGGTTTCTGGATCGCCCGCCACAAGTATGTTTGGAATGACGAAGTTTATTCGGCTGTGAGAAGCATCCATAATGCCTCCTATGCTGACCAATGGATGGGGCGTATCCAGGAGGGAAATAATGCCCCTTTGTATTATGTTCTTCAAAAAGTGTTCAACCAATTCGCTGGTTACGATGTCCCACCGGCATGGCTTGAAGAGCAGGGTAACACAGACCCTGCTTCACAGACCATCATGAGGATCATTCCTATTGTGTGCATGTCCTTATCCATCACACTGGTTTTTTATTATTTCTACCGTCGGTATTCATTATGGGCAGGTCTGTATTCGCTCTTTATTTATGCATCTTCGTATATGCTGTGGGTCTATTGGGCAGAGGCCAGGCCCTATGCCTTGATCGTTCTTTTGACCACGGCGCAGTCACTGTTGTTCATGCGCATGATGGAAAAGACTCCTAAATCCCATGGCATATGGAAGGCCCTGACGCTGGTGCATCTTTTGCTGGCGCTAACCTTTATTTTAAGTGTAGGACAGATACTCGCCGCATCGATATTATTGTGGATATGTGGAGAGCGGGACTGGAAGAAATATCTTGTCCTGACACTGGTGCCGGTATTTACGGCATTGTTCTATTATTCCCATGCACCGCAGTATCCGTTCCATTTTGATTATACGCCGGAACAGTTGCTGCGTGACAATATTTCACGGGACCGTTTTTATATCTTGTTCATTTTTATTATTTTCTTGGGACTGCAATGGCTGGGAACGCGTTTCTTTTGGAAAAGATACCCTGCGGGGGAAGGTTTGCACAAAGCCGCTCCGTACGCTTTCTTCACCGTGCTGGCACTGGCTGCAACAGGAGTAGTAATGTGGATGTTCACACTTAAACAAAGCCCCGCCCATCAAGGGTTTCCTATTTCTAACAGGTATTTCATTTATCTGATGCCTATCGGTGTCATTGCCGCCGTGCGATGTTCCATTGAGGTATTCCGTTCATTAAAGCATGACAAGTGGCTGCAAATGGGCTTGGCATTGGGCATCGCCCTGCTGGTCATTCCTAGGTTCTTTAAGATCGTGCCTTCGGCAATCCGTTCAATCTTGGGGGGGTGATCCTGCGGCACATTCGTATCATTACCATATTGGTGTTCGCTGCGCTCTTGGTTTCCGGTGCGTGGACAGCTGCGCATAAGCCATTATGGAACGATGAGTATTATTCCCTGATCAGCAGCACACTAGGGACGTCCTACTCCAAAATGGCCGCCGGCGGCATTGAAGAGGGAAACAATTCCCCGTTATATTACGTTCTGCAGAAAATGCAATGCGACATTTTTGCCTATCATGCTCCGGAGTCATGGGTGCAGGGCAAATGGACCGGAGAGCACCGCTATTCACAGGGTTTTTTGAGGGCGCAGTCCGTACTATTTGTGGCACTGTCCTTGGGACTGCTCTTTTATTATTTCTCTAGGCGCTATTCCATGTGGGCAGGACTGTATGTTATGGCTGTGGCGTTATCTTCCCTGGTCATGTGGCAGCATTGGTTTGAAGCAAGGCCATATGCGTTATGGTTCTTATTAAGTGTTTGCCAGTCGCTGCTCCTATTGCGCTATTTAGATACGGAAAAAGACCACCGGCTGGACCTGTTGATGTGTCTGACTGGGGTGCACTGTCTTCTTGCCTTGACGGTGACCATCAGCATTGTGCAGATCGCAGCTGCCGCATTGGTTTTGTTGATGCCGGCCAAACGCTCTTGGAGGCTCTGGGGAGCAGTGTTTGTAATTCCCGCGGCCATTGATGTGTTTTATTATCTTCGCGCGCCAAAGTATGGTTTTTTCTTTGTGGACGGTCCCATGGCCTTGATCAGCGCCAATTTTCCAAAGGAGCGTCTTTTGATCCTGCCGGTATTCTTGTTGGCGTATATCTTATTGAACCGCAATCACAAGCAAGCATTCCTTCAGACGGAAGTACGATACTTCGCCTTTATGGCATTGATGCTGGCATTCTTTGCAGCGGTGTTGTGGAAGTTGAAATTGGCGGAAAGCACGGGTTTTCAAATATCGAGCCGGTATTTTCTTTCATTAGCACCGCTGAGCATCATTGGAACGACCATCTTCTCCGTATATCTAATGTGTTCCGCGCGGCATCAATATGCCCGCATCATAGTGGGTATATTCCTTGTATCTCTTTTATTGGCAAGATATTCCATCACTTTTCATTGGCATTAAGATAGAATAAAGTAATCTTAATAATTGAGGATTAAGGAGGGAATTATGATGCTTAACTTAATTCTATTTATCCTTATATTTTCTTCACAGGCTTTTGCCGATGCGACAAGCCATATGGCGGGCTATACGGGCGTTGATGCCATTGGTCCGTTTCAAACCGTTGAGGTCGGCGGCAATGTGGGGATCGGCACTTTAATTCCGGATTCTTTGCTGACCCTCTATAGCGGGAACAATATAGCCACACTGACGTTAGATTCTGTCGGTGCCGTCAATGGTATTGATTCTTACACTAAATTATTGCTGCATCTTGATAATAACGTGACCGATAGTGAAACCACTCCCAAAACAGTCACAAATAATAGTGTTACATTTTCTAGTTCCATTTATAAATTTGGGGCCTACTCGGGTTCTTTTAACGGCACGTCGTCATATTTGACATTGGCTGATTCCAATGATTGGTATTTTGGCACAGGTGATTTTACGATCGAAGGGTGGTTTTATTTTAACTCGCTTGCATCTTCACCGGGGTTATTTACTCAATATGCCAGTAGCGGAAATAGGATGTTCTCTCAGGTCGCATCAGACGGGACTGTTTATTATGTTGATCAATTTGGAGGCGCTTTTAAGGCGCACTACAATACCGCGGCCGGAGCAATAACGACCGGCGTATGGACGCATATTGCCATTGTCAGGAATACTTCAAGCCTGTTGATCTTTATAAATGGCATTTCTCAAGCGCTCACCGTAACCACACCGATATCAACGAATGATCTGGGAGACATAGCAACAAATTTCTCCATAGGGGGAGATCCGAATTTCTCGAGCACTCAATACCTGAATGGATATGTAGATGAATTCAGGGTCAGTAAGGGCGTGGCTCGCTGGACATCCGATTTCATACCTCCTAATGCGGCGTATTCTGCCGCCCAAGTCCCAATTGCCCAAATAATATTAAAAGATAGGGATGAGCCCAAAGCGAGATTCTGGATAGATGGCGGTGATTCAGATAAGATCAAGATCGATGATAGCTCAGCAACACGGCTGACGATCTCTGGTGGGAATGTGGGGATCGGTTCAACGAGTCCAAGCGTTCTTTTGGATATCGCTGGCCCTGTGCGGATGCAGACAGGTCTTATAACGAATGGGGCGGTGCCAACGATAGGTACAGGCGCAGGTGATTGCGGCACATCACCAAGTGTTGTAGGCAATGATATTTCCGGAACGGTGACGGTGGGCAGTGGTGCCAATGGGGGGAAATGCACGGTGACCTTCTCTGCCGTAAAGTCTTCGGCCCCCAATTGTATTTGTCAAAATAGCACAACGGCAAATTTGGCCAGGGCTGCTAATCAGTCAACAAGTGGTCTTGAGTGCACGGGCACATTAACTGCAGCGGATAAGTTAACGTTCTGGTGTCCACAATAAGGAGATGTTAAGGGTATTAGCTTGAATTATATTGACATTGGGCGGAGGGTCTTTATAATGTTCAAATATTGAACACTATTGACTTTATGCCAAACGCCCCTTTAGACGAACGTGAATTTGAACTGGTCAATATTGTCGGCCATGAGCTGGCTGCCAATCAACGTGACCTTTCCCGCCACATGAACCTTTCTTTGGGCATGACCAACATGCTGTTGCGCCGTTTGGTCACCAAAGGCTATATCCGCATACAGCAGCTTGATCAACGTAAAGTCCGCTATATCCTTACCCCGAAGGGTTTCGCTGAGAAAATGCAGAAATCCGTGAAGTACACACTTAACACCATTAATTCCATAGGCTTGATCAAAAATCATCTTACCGTCATCCTCAAACGTTTTTATAGTGAGGGCTACAGGAAGTTTTATATTTTGGGCGAATCCGATTTAGCTGGGCTGGTTGAGACGGTTCTGAAGGAGAGCTTCAGGCAAGGCCATGAGATCATCCATATCACGGCATTACCGGAAAGATCTGAGGATGGGGTGGTTCTAGTTTGCCGCGAAGACATTGGTTTGGACCAGGAAGACAAAGGTATTGTCAATCTGATCGAAGAATTGGCCAAACTCCACACCGGGACGCTCCAATGAAAGGCTATAAGATCTTTATTGCGACCAGTTCTTTTGGTGATGGGGATCCGTCCGTATTTAAGGTATTGAAAAAAACCGGGTGCACACATGTCCTTAATCCGCACCGGCGAAAATTAAATGAAGGTGAAATAACGGGTATTTTACAAGAAGGCGGTTATCAGGGACTGTTGGCCGGCTTAGAGCCTTTGAACAGTCGTGTATTCGCGGCAGTGCCGCAATTGAAGGTCATTTCTCGCGTCGGCGTTGGGCTTGATAATGTAGACCAGAAAGCTGCGCGTTCGGCTGGCATTAAGGTCTACAATACACCTGGCGTATTGACCGATGCCGTAGCTGAATTGGCCCTGGGTTTGATGCTTGACGCATTGCGAAAGATAAGCCTGCAGGACCGCCGCATGCGTGCCGGTCAATGGGAGAAACACACCGGTGGTTTATTGAAGGGTAAGGTTGTGGGCATCGCTGGTTTTGGCAGTATCGGCCGGCGTGTTGCACAACTGGTGCAGGCTTTTGGCGCGTCGGTCATATTTACAGACGTACGTAAGATCACCTTGCCAGGTGCCAAACAGGTGGTCTTTGCCAGTTTGCTTAGAAGTGCCGATGTTATTTCGTTGCATTCTTCCGGCACGGGTTGTTTGATTGGTGATGCAGAGATTAAGAAGCTGAGGCCAGGAGTGATATTGGTCAATACCGCCAGAGGCGGTCTGATCGAAGAAGAAGCCTTGTTCAAAGGGCTGTCATCGGGAAGGATCGCCTGCGCCGCTCTTGATGTATTTACCGAAGAACCTTATGCAGGAAAACTGCTCATGGCAGATAATGTTATCCTTACCCCTCACATCGGTTCTTACGCCCGGGAGGCAAGGGTATTGATGGAGATGATGGCCGTGGAAAACCTGATCAACGGCTTGAAAGGAATGTGATGGGAAAAGTTAAGGGCATTATACTGGCGGGCGGGGCGGGGACGCGGCTTTATCCCGTTACTGTACCCATTTGTAAGCAATTGCTACCGGTCTATAATAAACCGATGATCTACTATCCGCTTTCTGTACTCATGTTAGGCGGCATAAGGGACATTCTGATCATTTCTTCACCTGAATTCCTTCCATCCTTTAAGAAACTATTGGGAACAGGCGAACAGTTGGGGATCAATCTCAGTTATGCGCCGCAATCTGTACCGCGCGGGCTTGCGGATGCATTTATCATCGGGGAAGAATTCATCGGCAATGACCGGGTGTGTTTGATCCTGGGTGACAATCTCTTCTTTGGAGAATATTTCCAGGGTCTGTTAAAGAAAGCGCGCAAACAGAAAGGCGCTACCATATTCAGTTATTATGTGATCGACCCGCAGGATTACGGTGTGGTTGAATTTGACCAGAATGAAAGGATCATTTCGATCCAGGAAAAGCCAAGGCGTCCCAAATCCAATTTTGCGGTCACCGGGGTGTATTTCTACGATCCCGATGTTGTCAAGATCGCCAAATCCCTTAAGCCTTCGGCGCGCGGTGAACTCGAGATCTCGGACCTGAACAATGTGTATTTAAAGCGAGGCCGGCTCAATATGATCCGGATGGGGCGTGGCTACGCATGGCTGGATACAGGGACGCATGAATCCTTGCTTGAAGCGGGACATTTTGTGCGTACGATCGAGGAGCGCCAGGGGTTGATGGTTGGATGTCTCGAGGAAGTTGCTTACCGGATGGGTTATATTGATAATGAGAAACTGCGCATCCTGGCCAATCGGGTTCCGGTGCATTACGCCAAGTATTTGAGAATGATACTGGCACAAGGATAAGGCATGTCCATCCAAGAAAAGAAATCATATATTGTTTTTGGCAAGCCGGAAATAGGTGAGGCTGAGATCGCTGAAGTGGTGGATTCCCTGCGGTCAGGATGGATCGGCAAAGGGCCCAAGGTCAGCCGCCTTGAAGATGATTTTCGCATGTACAAACAAGCGGACCATGCCGTCGCTGTCAACTCCTGCACCGCGGCCCTGCATTTAAGCTTGGTTGCCGCTGGTATCGGACCTGGGGACGAAGTGATCACCACGGCGATGACATTCTGCGCCACGGTCAATGCGGTCATTCACAGCGGGGCCACGCCGGTCTTGGTCGATTCCAGGGCCTCGGATCAATGCATTGATGCGGAGCTGATCGAAGGTAAGATCACTCCCCGCACCAAGGCCATTATTCCCGTTCATTACGCGGGATATGCATGCGACATGGACCGCGTCATGGCAGTCGCACGGAAGTACGGATTGAAGGTCATCGAAGACTGTGCACACGCTATTGAAACAACATATAAAGGGAAACCCGTTGGCACCTTCGGCGATGCCGGCTGCTTCAGTTTTTATGTTACCAAGAATCTGGTCACGGCCGAGGGGGGCATGGTCCTTTTTAAAGATGCGGCGTTGGCGGAACGCGTGCGCGTCCTATCACTGCACGGCATGAGTGTGGATGCATGGAAGCGTTTCTCCGGGGGAGGTTATAAACATTATGACGTTATTGCCCCGGGGTTTAAATGCAACATGACCGACCTGCAGGCCGCGCTTGGCATACACCAGTTGAAAGCGGTTGAAGAAAAGCTCCTGCGCAGAAAAGAGATCTGGTCCCTGTATAAAGAAGAGCTCAAAGGTGCGGGGCTTGGCCTTCCCGTTGAGCCTGCTTCTTTTGTAAAGCACGCGTACCATTTATTTCCGTTAAGGATCGCCGCAGAAGCCGGCATGGACAGGGATAGGTTTTTGTTGGAATTGCATGAGCGGGGTATTGGCGCCGGGGTTCATTATCAAAGCCTTGCGTTCTATCCATATTATCAGCAAGCGTTTGGCTGGCGGCAGGAAGATTACCCGCAGAGCATCGCCTTTGGGGCCGAAACATTGAGCATACCGCTTTCTTCAGGCATGTCCGCGGAAGAGGTGGAGCGCGTGGTCAAAGCCGTTCGGGAGATCATGGACCATGCCTAGCCTGGCGTCGCCCGTCGCGCATTTTTTTAGCGAACCGGCCGCGGCCGCGGAGATCACGCGGCTAAGCGATTGTTTGGAAGGGCGTGACAGTACGCATGGGATCGGTGTGCCGAATCAGCGTTTGTTCCATTTTGATGCCAGTATTGTCAATGTATGGGAACGTGAAGAAAAAGAATGGGTCGCCCGGATCATTGAGGAAAGGCCTCATCTGGAATTGGTCAGTTTTCATATCGCGGCGTGCTGCAGCCGGCCGGTATTCGATGGATTGATGTTCCAGGCCGGAGGGAGAATATTCACGCGGGAAGAACTTTTGGCGAATGCCGGAGATAACATAGCTTGGCTTAAGGGGTTGGTGCGGGG
>JAYVSG010000050.1:0-2569 GCA_043775535.1 Candidatus Omnitrophota bacterium | reverse complement strand
ACCTTCTTGAGGTCTTCGGTGCGGTTATATGTTGCGATGATCACACTGATCAGCATGGGATACCTATGATATTAAGCGCGTTCTTGACCCGTGCATTGATCTCAAAATTGGCCGTAACAAAGGACATTGATTCTTTGAGCATTGCTGCTTTCTCAGCCGGAGAGAGCTTGAGGGCACGGTCAATGCCCGCGCGCACCGCATCACTGCTGCGGCTGACACGGAAACCATTCCTGCCATCCGTGATCACTTCCCCTGTGCCGGTGCAATCAGTAACCACGCACAAGAGGCCGGAAGACATGGCTTCCAAAAGCGCAAGGCTTAACCCCTCATTATCGCTCGAAAGCACATAAATGTCTCCCATCTTTAAATATTGCGGCACATCACTGACATGCCCGAGGAAAACGATCCTGTCGGTAACCGGTATGGCCCTGGCCTGCTCTTTTAATTTATCTTCCAGGGGCCCGCTTCCAGCGATCAACACGCGCAGGTCTTTATGTTCGCGGCTTAAAAGATCAAAGGCCTCAATGACCCGGTGGATGCATTTCTCCTGTGACAACCTAGCGGTAACGATGATCACCGGATCAGCTTCCTTAATGCCCAGTTTTTGACGCATCTGAGAACGGACTTCAAGGCTTGGACTGAACTGTACTAGGTCGACGCCATGGTACTGCACATGCACCTTGTCCGGCGGATAAGACCATAAGCTGATCAGGCGCTGGCGGATCTCAGCGCTCACCGTCATCACCCTCTTTGAAAAGACCGCACGCATACGGCTGAAGAAACGTTCGGAATGCCACCACAATGAAATGGCCGATGTTTTCGCGTGCTGCACAGGGGCGCCCAAATTCTCATGCATGTACACCTCGCCGCCAGAGGACAGATTGGCAGCCAGCACCTGGGCAAAGTCAAAACAGAACATTTGCCCTTGGAAAAAAATGACCTTGCTTGGCTTAAGGCGTTTGAACAGGCTGGAACATTTGCTGAATCTCGTCAAGAACGGCGCAGTAAAGTTAAAATCGAAATCTATGATATCAATGGGCAGGCCTTTCAAATGCTGGGCATAAACATCCGCCCCGCCAGGAGAAACGACAAGGGTCACCTTGCATTTAGAATAATCGATGCGTTCAAACCATTCGGCCATCAATTTCTCAAGGCCGCCCCATACGATCGTCGCCGGCATGCGGCGGACGAACACAAGATTAAGTAAGCCGTTGTTATTACCCAAGGACATTGTTAAAGATCTCCGTGTACCTTTTGGTCATTCGTTCAAAGGAAAACTCAGGATAAACGCTGCTGCGGGCATTGGAGACCAGGCCGGCATACAGCGCAGGGTCCTTGGCCGCCGCCATGATCCTATCCGTGAACGCATCAATGACATTCTCATCCAGCGCGATCAAATAACCGTTCTTCCCGTCCTGGACCAGCTCCCTGATCGCCCCGACATTGGTACTGATAACAGGCACATCCTGCACCAAGGCCTCTTCGATGACCAGCGGTATGCCCTCATGTTGGGAAACGACCAATAAAAGGAAGCTGTCCGCGAACAACGACGAGACATCCGCGACCATTCCAGGCAGGATAAAATGACCCTCGAGGCCGCATTCCTTGATCCGGGTCTTCACCTTGGCAAGGTACGGCCCCTCTCCAGCCATGACAAATTTCCATTTTTCATTCGGGGAGCGGACCAGCAAGGCGCGGGCAATGTCGATGAACAGGAAAGGCTTCTTTTCCGGCGCAAAACGGCCGACAAAGGTGACGATCCTGGCATCCGCATCAATGCCGTGCGCGGCACGAAAGCTCCCCTTCATGGCTACGGTGCGTTTATGATCTGTCTTTTCGATCCCGTTGTGTACGACTTCTAGGCGCTCATCCAAATGTTCCGGTAATTCAATGCCGCGGTAAACCTTCTTCATGTATTCTTTTAAATGATGGCTGATGCAGACCCGTTTATCCAGGTGGACTGCGGCCCAAGCGTATTTCTCTATCCCCCCGCCCACATGTTCAAGATGGATGATGTCCACCGCCTTAAGTTCTTTAAATTGTTCTTTCAATTTGGGCAGGCAGCGGTAACCGACGGTGGAATTGGTGTTCAAGAGCAGGCGGACGGTCAAGGCTTCGACCATGGCGGGCAAGTATTGTCCATATTCCTTATCACCGGCAAATTCATCCATCACGACAACATTCTTAAAAGCGGCACGGAACCCCTGGCTCCAACTGTTGTTTTCTTTCTTATTACAGATCAGGTGGAAATCAAAACCAAATGGGCCCAAGCCTTTCACAACATCCCAGATAACCTTCTCAGAACCGCCCACCACCATCTGCGGGATGACACAGAGGACATTGACACGTCCCGGTGATCTTTTTAAGGAAGTGATCACCTTTTTGAAATGATTCTCTGCCTTATATCGTCTGACCGGGGTCAAGACCGGCTTGACCAAGATGTTCAAGATCTTACGGACGGATAGTTTAATTAACAGCCAAGTATAAAAAAGGCCAAAGACGGCAGATATCCCGAATGCTTTCTTAAAGACCTGTTTCCATGCATCCTGCTGGTTTTCCTTCGGCACAT
>JAYVSG010000049.1:0-1892 GCA_043775535.1 Candidatus Omnitrophota bacterium | reverse complement strand
GACGGTCCTTCCAAGAAGGATTGGCGCGGCGGCCGTGCGGCGGCGATCAACATCATCCCGTCGACAACCGGTGCTGCCAAGGCTGTCGGTGAAGTTTTGCCTGCCACCAAGGGCAAATTGACCGGCATGTCCTTCCGCATCCCTGTCGCGGACGTTTCTGTGGTCGATCTGACCTTCCGTTCCAACAAGGACACGTCCATCGAAGAGATCGATGCCTTGTTGAAGAAGGCCTCTGAAACCTATCTCAAGGGCTATTTGGGTTATGCCAATGAGGAATTGGTCTCGACCGACTTCATCCATGACAGCCGTTCCTCGATCTATGATTCCCTGGCCACCTTGCAGAACAACCTGAAGGGTGAAAAGCGTTTCTTCAAGATCGTTTCCTGGTATGACAACGAATGGGGTTATTCCAACCGTGTCGTCGACCTGGTGCGCTACATCATCAAGAAGTAATTAATGGCGGATAAGTCCAAGGATTATGTTTGGCACAAACAGTCGATGGCCTCCAATGCGGAGGTCATCGACTGTTCTGTTTATGACCCCATCAAGGACTATCGAGGGGACCCTTCGGGTTGCTATGTGCTCATCCGCCCGGATTTCATCCTCATGAAGATCGAGGTTGCCATCTGCGATAAGAAGCATGTGATCCGTAAGGTCTTTCGCGGGACCAAGGCCCAGGATGTGTATGAGGGGATCTTTACCTACGAGAAGAAACACAAGCAGGAATGGTTCAAGAGCAAGGGCCACATCGCCTATTTGGGCAAGGAATTGAAAAAGGCCGAACTGGCGCTCGTCTTGGGACAGAACGATTATGTCCAGGAATAATGGACCAGCCTTAATTTAATTGACATTCTTTCGGATATACTTAGAATAAAACCCATGTTAGCCCTAGCACTTATAATCTTAGGTATTGGTTCACGTTTGGTCACGCACGCGCCGCAATTCACGGCCGTTCTGGCAGTTTCCTTGTTCGCCGGGCTTTATTTGCCGCGCTGGCAAGCCTTGACCCTGCCTGTTGCCATGATGGTCATCACCGACTTTATCCTTGGCCCCCATGATACGATGGTCTTCACCTGGGGTAGCATGCTTGCCATCAGCGCCATCGGCATCTGGCTCAAAGACCGGAAGAGTGTCTGGACGGTATTGGGCGGGAGCATCTGTTCGGCGGTGTTGTTCTTTATCGTAACCAATCTCGCGGCCTGGCCGACACTGTACCCCACAACCTGGGCGGGTTTGCGCGAATGCTTCATCATGGCCGTGCCATTCTTCAGGACCACCTTGGTCTCAACCGTCGCGTACAGCCTGGTTTTATACGCCGGTTATGAATGGGTTTTACAAAAAGCATATTTATCAGGGAAACTCCGGTAATCATTCCGGGACAGTCCCGCTGCGGTCCTAAGTCCGAAAGCCTGATAGATATTTAAAGCTGAATGCCTGCGTGAGAACAGGTAGGATGCGCATATATTGAGAGTTTCAGGGAAGCCCTCGATCGTATACTTACGGTTGAGGGTTATTTTATTTTAGGAGGATGCATGAAGTGTCTAAGCCTGTTGTTCGCTGTTCTTTTGGTTTCTAATGCCCATGCTGCCGAGAGCATGGACCTGGACCGGATCGTGGTCACGCCTACTCGCTACGCGATCGAAGACAAGAATTTGCCGTCGTATATCACGGTCATTACGCCGAGCGAAGATGACCGCGCCGGGGCACGCAGTATTGCAGACCTTTTATCCGGTGTGGACGGTATGTATGTGTCTGACTTCAGCTCATTAAAATCTCAAACCGTTGACATACGCGGATCGGGTGAGTATGCCAACCGTAATGTTCTCGTAATGGTCAATGGCCGGAAGGTAAATCCTGTTGATCAATCCGGTCCTGATTGGTTACAGATAAGT
>JAYVSG010000048.1:0-8813 GCA_043775535.1 Candidatus Omnitrophota bacterium | reverse complement strand
CACTTTCCACCGTGTATACTTAGAAGTAGAGCTATATACACATATAGTCTAAACGATAAATGGCAAACCCGCCGTAAGACGGGGACGCAAAGCTGAGGGTCCTTATCAACTTAAGGATAGTCTGGCCGCCGAAAGAGACAACAGCATACTCTGTTCGTCGGCCTGATCATGAAAAGATCAGGCTTTTTGCTTTCTGGCAAAGGAGAAAGAGGTTGTCTATGTCTAAGAAAATACTGTTGATCGATGACGAAAAAGAGATTGTGCACATCATGAAGAAGAAGATCCAGAATGCCGGCTACGAGGTCCATGTCAGTTATAATGGGGAAGAAGGTCTGCAGGCGGCGCAGGAGCTGCATCCCCATCTGATCCTGACGGACGTGGCCATGCCGGTGATGGACGGGCTCATGTTCTATAATGAGCTCAAGCATCGCCAGGACATCCAGCATATCCCCGTCATCGTTGCGACCGCCTACGGCACCACCGAGGATAAGTTCCGCGCGCTGGGAGCCAAGGATTTCCTGGTCAAACCATTTGATATGAAGCTCCTGCTCGATAAGGTGGGCAGTTTTTTCGACAAGCAAAAAGCCTTCAAGATCATGATCGCGACCAAGATGCTGTATTTGATGCAGAACATCCTGGACGAGACGAGTGAAGTTTCGCATCAACTGGACATCCGCCTGGTCAATGACCAGAACGCGGTGGTCAGTGAAGCGGCCTCTCTAAAGCCGGACCTGGTCATCCTTGATGTTGATTTCTTCATCGAACCTTCCGCCGCAAGCGTCGTCCATCAGCTGAGGCAGCAAGATGGCCTGGGGGAGACGGGCATTTTGTTGACGCGCAGCATGATGGGCGACGATGCCCCGAAACATGGTTTGGGGCAGGACGTGGAGCAATGCCTGGCCAATGGGGCCAGCCATTTTGCCGGGACCATCAACAGCACGTCCTTCAGGTCCATTGTCCGGGAATATTGCCGGTAGATTTAGGAACGGAGGGCTTTACTTCCCGCGTTTGTTCGGATAAAATCAATACATGAAGCTGATTCAATTATGGCTGCCGCCCATTCTCTGGGCGGCGCTTATTTTTTTTCTGTCAGGTCTGCCTGACCTGAAGACCGACCTTGAATTCGATTTTACTTTAAGGAAGGCTGCCCACGTCACCGAATATTTCATCCTGACCTGGCTTCTTCACAGGGCCTGCAAGGGTTCATTCAAATTGAACGCGTGGCAATTGTCCGCTGCGTCGGCCGCCATGGCGGTGCTTTATGCGGCTTCCGATGAATTCCATCAGACCTTTACCCGGGGCAGGCATGGATCGCCCGTAGACGTGCTGATCGATTCGATCGGGATTCTTGGTTTCGTGATTGCCTATGCCATTTTTGCCAAATATAATAAAATCAACTAACAGCGGAGGGTTTATGAACAAACATTCTTATGCATTTGTCTTGGGTATGGTGGTGCTGGCTGTTTCCGGTTGTGCAGAGAACCAAACCCGCGTGGGTGAAGGTGCGGGTGTGGGCGGCCTTTTGGGCGCAGGCGTCGGGGCCATCATCGGCCATCAAAGCGGCCATGGGATGGAAGGGGCCTTGATCGGCGGTGCGGTCGGTGCTACAGGCGGCGCTGTTGCCGGTGCCCAGATAGAGAAGCCGAATGCCACAGCCAGAACGTCCACAACAACGCCTTCTGCCGCTGCTGCGACCACCCATGTGAGCATGGAACAAGTGGCTGATTGGACCAAGGCGGGTTTGACCACGGATGATATCATCGCCAAGATCAATGCCTCAGGCTCCACCTATTCCCTGACCGCGGATGATATCAGCTATTTGCGCAGCAAAGGGGTGAGCGAACGGGTCATCGACGCCATGCGGGCGGCACGGTAATAATGGCCTTAAATAATAAAATGTCATTGCAGGCGATCCATCCCAAAAGATTGGACATTGTCTTCTTGATCCTGGTGTCTGCGGGCCTCTTGATGGCGGGGTTCAAGCTTCCCATCCTGACGGTGCGCAAATTATGGGAGAACAACAGTTTTTCCATATTGACCGGCATCACGAATCTGTGGGGGGATAAGTACTATTTCCTCGCCGCACTGATCTTTTTCTTTTCGATCATCTTTCCCGTCGCCAAGCTGGCCGCCTTGAGCGTGATCTGGTTTTTCCGGATGACGGATGAGCAAAGGAAAAGGATCATGTATTTCCTGGAACTTCTGGGCAGATGGTCCATGCTCGATGTATTTGTCGTCGCGCTCCTGGTCGTGTCGATCAAGCTCGGAGTGCTGGCAAGTGCCAAAGCGGAGATCGGCATTTATTTTTTTGGTGCATCCGTGCTGCTTGCCATGATCGTTACCGCCCTGCAGGGCGGTCTAATAAAAAGGTCCTGATACCCTTATGAAAAAAGCGTGTTTTCTATTACTGTCGCTGGCCTTTCTTCTTCCCGGTCATGCCATGGCTGAAGAGGCCATGCCCCGCGGGCTTTTCGTGTCCATGATCGAGAATTCCCCGGTCTTGGCGGACCGCAATGAGATCAATGCCCTGGTCGTTTTTGCCAAGAAGGCAAAGGTCAAGGTCTTGTATGTGCAGGTGTACAGGGCCAACAAGACGTGGTTCCCCTCCAGGGTCGGTGACCAGTCCCTCTATGACGCTTCATTCAAGAAGGTGGGGGATGATCCTTTGGCGGTCTTGATCAAAAGGGCGCATAAGGCGGGCATTGAGGTGCATGCATGGTTGAATCTCCTGAGCCTGAGTACGAACAAGGATGCTCCTCTCTTAAAAAGATACGGCACCGGGATCCTGACGCGCAATCTGGACAAGAAAAATAGCCTCGAAGACTATAAGATCGACAATCAATATTTCTTGGAGCCGGGGGACCCCAAGGTGCGTATGGACTTGGGCCGCCTTGTTGCGGAACTTGTTCATCGTTATCCTGACCTGGACGGGATACAGTTCGATTACATCCGTTATCCTGATGTCCATCCGCGGTATGGCCATACCCCCATCAATGAATTACGTTTTAAGAAAGCGACCGGGCTCAAGGAAGTCTTGGATGATAGTCCCGCTTGGCAGAAGTGGAAGAGGGACCAGGTCACCCAATTGCTCACGCAATTGGTGAGGAAGATCCATGCGATCAATCCCCGCATGCAGGTATCAACCACCGGCTGTGTGTCCTATTCCCGCGCCATGTTGGAAGCGTTCCAGGATTGGCCTTCGTGGGTGGATAGCGGGCTGGTGGATTTTGTCACCGTGATGAATTATCCTCCGGATGTGGAAACATACCAAAAGAACATTGTCGATGCCCATAAACGGGTCAAGGATCCGCGGAAGCTCAATATGGCTGTTGGCGCGTATAAATTCCTAAAGACCCCGGAAGAATTCTCTAAACAGCTGAATGTTTGTGAAGCTTCCGGCGGACGTTCCTGCGCTGTTTTTTATTATGGCAATATGCTGGAGAACCCTGTTCTGGGTAAACGTTTGATCAATGGGGAAGAAGGTCAATAAATGGAAATGAGCCAACCATTGAAGATCCTTGCTTTCGCAGGCAGTTTGAGAAAAGACTCTTACAATAAGAAGTTGATCAAGATAGCGGTGAAGGGTGCCCAAGCTGCCGGTGCCAAGGTCACGTTGATCGACCTGAAAGATTATCCGCTTCCCATTTTTGATGAAGACCTTGAGCTGCAGGGGACTCCTGAGAATGCCCTTAAGCTCAAGGAATTATTCCTGACCCATCAAGGCCTGCTTTTATCCTGCCCCGAATACAATAGTTCCATCACTGCTGTACTGAAGAATACCATCGACTGGGTGTCCCGTAAGGGTCCCAATGAAGCGGCGAATGCTCCTTTTAATGACAAGATCGCGGCCATCATGAGCGCTTCACCCGGGGGCTTGGGAGGGTTGAGGGGATTGGTGCATGTCCGTGCCATTTTATCTAATCTCAGCATCCTGGTCATTCCCCAGCAGCTGGCTGTGTCCAAGGCCAATGAGGCGTTTGATGCAGAGGGCGATCTGAAGGATCCCAAACAGCAGCAAGCGGCGGAGAAATTGGGTGCTGCTGTCGCCGGCATGTTAAAGAAATTGACAGCCCCGTAAAAGGGCGCATAATATCCGTATAACCGATCCTGAGGAGGCACCGATGGCTATCCCTAAGACCAACAGCACGAAGACCACCACTAGAAAGGTCGTCAAGAAGGCGATCGCAACACAGGAAGCGGAGACGGTCGCCCAGCAGGAGAAATTGCAGGAAGCTATCCGTTTGAAGGCCTACGAATTGTACATGGAGCGCGGCTGCACCCACGGCAGCCATGAAGAAGATTGGCGCAATGCCGAGCAGATCATCCGGGACCGCAACGCCGTCTAAGTTGCGGGAACGCTGGATAGGCCATAAAAATCCCTTCGGAAAATCGATGGGATTTTTTATTGGAGTTTGTTATAATGCCTTCCATGTCCGAACGCTTCCTGCGCATTTATAAGAAATACCATCTCGACGAAGTTAAGTTCCATTTGTTGACCTATGGCGCGCTTTCCGGCACCTGTGCCAATTGCAAACACATGGACCTGAGGCTCGACACCTTGCAGTGCCCTGAGTGCAAGAATGAATTCAAGTTCATCGCCTTCCAGAACGTGCGGGACCATTTGCCTAAAATGCTCAGGATCGCCCAGGAGAGGCCCAACATCACCTTTATTGATTACGACGACTTCAAGAAGATCGAAGGGGAAGAAAAAGCGAGGGATATTTTCAAATGATCAACAAAGACCGTTTGGTTAAACTGACCCAGAAGCTCTTGCAATTCAATTCCGTCAACCCTCCGGGCAATGAGCTGGCAGTATCGCGCTTCATTGAGAAGGACATGCGCTCGCTTGGGCTGGATGTTAAGACGGTGAGCTTTGTCAAGGACCGGCCCAATGTCATTGCCACGCTTAAAGGCTCCCTGCCACGCAAGGAAGCGGCCAAGGGTTCCATCCTGATCACTCCTCACATTGATACAGTGCCTTTTGGCACAGGTTGGAAATTCGATCCCATCGGCGGGAAGATACATCAGGGCCGTATCTATGGGCGCGGTGCCAGTGATGATAAAGGTAATGCTGCGGTCGGGATGGAAGTCTTGCGCAGCCTGGTCGAGAGCGGTTTCAAGCCAAGATACGACATCATTTATGCGGCGACTGTGGATGAAGAGACGGGCAGCCATCAGGGCATCCGTCCTTTATTAAGCAAAGGCATTTTGCGTCCGGGCTTTGGTCTCATCACGGACTCTGAGGAATTTGACTGTGTGGTCGCACAAAAAGGACTGTTCCATTGCCGCGTGCAGATCTTCGGCAAGAAGGCCCATGGTGCCTACAATTGGAGAGGGATCAGCGCTATCGAGATCGCAGCGCGGGTCATCAACCGTTTGAAGGATCACCAATTCAAGTTCAAGAAGCATCCGCTGCTTGTACCGCCGACCAAGAACATCGGCACCATCAAGGGCGGGGACAAGGTGAACATGGTCGCGGATTTTTGCGAGTTCGCCCTCGATATCCGTTTCATGCCGGGCATGACCGCCGCCGGGGTCCTTAAAGAGGTGAAGGCTATTGTCGGTAAAGAGGCCAAACAGTTCAAGATCTTCATCGATGATGCGCAAAAGCCCTACCAGATCGATCCCAAGCATCCTTTTGTGAAGACCTATATGGATGTTTGCCGTAAGATGGGCGCAGATGCCAAGCTGGTGGGCAGCCAAGGCGCCACGGTCATCAGTTTCTTTCAAGATTACAAGATACCTGCTTTTTCGACGGGATGGGGTGCGCATGGTGTCATCCATGCCAATGATGAATATGCCGTCATCAAGACCCTTCACGAGGGTGCCCGCGTGCTGGAAGCCTATTTGAAAGCATTCGACGCGCGGTGAGAACAGCATCCTTCCTCATGGCTTTTTTGTTGATCGCTCCCCTGGCACAGGCCGAGACCATCACCTATACCATCAAGCAGATGGGTGTGAATGCGGGTCAAGCCACGCTCACTTGGGGCGGTGAAACGGAATTGGAGGGGCAAAAGTTGGCACTGGTTATTTTTAAGGCCGATGGCTTTAATTTTTATGACGAAGAGAAGATCTATTTGACGCCGGACACTCTGAAACCTGTGGTCATCATCCGTGACTTGAATATTTTTGGAAAGAAAGAAAAGATCACGGAGCATTATTTGCCCAAGGAAAGCCGGATCGTTGTCAGCAAGGAAGCGGGGGGCAAGAAAACCGAACAAACGCTTCAAAAAGACGGCACAGTGGATAATATATACGGGTTCATCTATCGCTACCGCCGTGAGGGGAATTTTAAGATCGGTAACATGCTGGAGTTGAAGCTGCCCACCAAGGACCTGAAGATCAAGCTGGTCAAGCAGGTGAAGGTGTCTGCCGCCGGACAGGATTTTGACAGCTTTTATATGGAAACAAAACCCGGGCAGTATAAATTATGGTTCGATGCGGGTCCCAAGAAATTGCCGTTGAGGATCAGCGGTGCCATGGGGATTGCCAATACGGTCATGATCATGAAGGAAGTTAAGGAATAATATGTCACAACCAGACAAGCGCGGACATTTTGGGGAGTTCGGCGGACGGTATGCGCCGGAAACCTTGATGGCGGTCCTGGCCCAGCTCGAGCAGGAGTTCGCCAAGGTACAGAAGGATCCGTCTTTCAAGAAAGAATTCCTATTCTATTTGAAGGAATATGCCGGACGTCCGACCAATTTATACCATGCCAAACGTTTGAGCGCCCATTTAAAAACGCTCAAGGTGTATTTGAAGCGCGAAGATTTGTTGCACACCGGCGCGCACAAGATAAATAATACGCTCGGGCAGATCATCGTGGCACGCCGCATGAAGAAGACCCGCATCATTGCCGAGACTGGGGCGGGGCAGCATGGGGTTGCGACCGCGACCGCCTGTGCTTTGTTCGGTCTTAAGTGCGTTATTTATATGGGTGCCGAGGACGTGAAGCGCCAGTCGCTCAATGTGTACCGTATGAAATTGATGGGTGCTGAAGTGCGTCCGGTCGAAAGCGGTTCCAAGACCTTGAAGGACGCCATGAATGAGGCGGTGCGCGATTGGGTCACCAATCCGCATGACACTTTTTATATCATCGGCTCTGTGGCCGGTTTCCATCCATATCCTTTAATGGTGCGTGAATTCCAGTCCATCATCGGCAAGGAAGCCCGCGCGCAATTCAAGGCAAAAGAACATGGGCTGCCGGATTATGTGCTGGCCTGTGTTGGCGGCGGCAGCAATGCCATGGGTCTTTTCCATGCTTTTTATGGGGACAAGAGCGTCCGCATGATCGGCGTTGAGGCAGCCGGCCATGGGGTCAATACCAAGGAACATTCCGCCACGCTGACCAAGGGCAGGACGGGTGTTCTCCACGGCAGCAAGAGCATGCTCCTGCAGGACGGTGATGGTCAGGTGCAGATCGCCCATTC
This sequence comes from Candidatus Omnitrophota bacterium, assembly GCA_043775535.1. GTDB lineage: Bacteria > Omnitrophota > Gorgyraeia > Zapsychrales > Fredricksoniimonadaceae > JACQQW01. Next base: position 1,383 of record JAYVSG010000048.1, on the reverse strand, counting down.
GATCGCCGCAGGGTTGGATTATCCCGGTGTGGGCCCGGAACACTCCTATTACAATGCCTCCGGCCGTGCCGAATATGTTGCAGTGGACGACAAGTCGGCCATCGCCGGATTGAAATTGCTTTCCAAACTTGAGGGTATCATTCCCGCGCTGGAAACATCCCATGCCATTGCCTATTTGAACGTCTTGGCCAAACGCGTGAAGAAAACTTCGTCGGTGATCGTCTGCCTTTCCGGCCGCGGCGACAAGGACATGAACCAGATCATCCAGTACATTTAATATGACCAATCGCATTGAACAGAAATTCAAAGATTTGAAGAGCTCCGGGCAAAAAGCCTTTATTGCCTATGTCACGGCGGGTGACCCTAACCTGTCCGTCACCGGCCAGCTTGTTCTGGCCCTAGAAAAGTCCGGGGTGGACATCATTGAATTGGGAGTGCCTTTTTCCGATCCCATGGCTGATGGCACCACCATCCAGGCGGCATCCGAGCGTGCGTTAAAGTCGGGGACCACTCTTGCCAAGATCTTTGACCTGGTCAAGTCCATCCGCAAACATTCCGAGCTCCCGCTCGCATTGATGATGTATTACAACCAGGTCTTCGCCTATGGCGAAGCCAGGTTCATCGCCAAATGCAAGGAGGTGGGCATTGATGGTTTGATCATCCCTGACCTGCCGCCGGAAGAGGCGGGGGACTTGCGTAAAGCTGCAGGCCGGGCAGGTATATGCACGGTATTCTTTATCGCGCCGACCACGGTCGATGCGCGTGCCAAGGCCAATGCGGCTGCGTCCACCGGTTTCATTTATTATGTGGCCCTCACCGGGGTCACAGGCACGCAGCAGGCGCAGGCCAATGATATTGCCAAGCATATCCGCCACGCCAAACGCTTCACCAATAAGCCCATTTGCGCCGGTTTCGGCATCTCAACCGCCCAACAGGTCAAGGACATCGCCCGGATCGCGGATGGCGTCATCGTCGGCAGCGCCATCATCAAGAAGATCCAGGAACATGCCGGACGCAAAGATCTCGTTACAAAAGTCAGCAGTTATGTATCTACGCTCGTTCGTGCCTTAAGAAATTAGGAGAAGGGGCGGGTAAGTTCTTGAAGGCCCGAACTCCCCCGCCATCTGCCACCCAAAGTAATTTAATAACGCCAAACCCCAACCGTTCGATGTCGACTACGCGCAGATGTTGCGGGGGCTGGGGGGTGTGAGGGCCTGAAAGAGCTTGCCCGAGCCTTTTAACATTAGGAGCATATGCGCAAAATAACGGAATTACCCAATAAGATCCGCGTCGTCACCCAGCAATTGAAGGACCGTGACAGCGCTGCCATTGGCATCTGGTTTGCGGCCGGTGGTCGTTATGAACAGGATGCCCAGAAAGGCG
>JAYVSG010000047.1:0-1556 GCA_043775535.1 Candidatus Omnitrophota bacterium | reverse complement strand
CCCGGGAAACGCGACATCATGAAGAATATATTCTGATTCTCCGCCAGATTGTAGCCAAATTCCTTAAAGATATTCAGAGGTGTCAACGCACCGGCGATCCCCGACGGATTGATCAGATTGACGGTCGCGAGCAAGAACACGAGTGGCACCAGCGAACGCACGCAAACCTTGCAGTTGCGGCTCTGCCCTTCCCACAGGAACAATGCGGCCAAGAACGGACCCATAAAGAAAAAGATGTGCGTGTTGACCCAGATGACCTGAGCTACCCCTAAGATAAGGAATACCCAGCGGCGCCGTATCTTCCCCAGGGACAATTTGGTCAGGAGATAGAAATACAGGCCCATGAACAACATGCTGACGCCCTCCGGCCTGATCTCCCGACGGTCTGCCAAGACCGGCAAAGCCAGAAAGGCAAAGAACATGACCAGGGCAAAGTTACCACGCAGGAAACCCGCCCGCAGGAAAAAGAACAGGGCCATGAGCATCACCGCGATATACAAAACGGAAAGTCCCTCAAATCCTCCCAATTTCCAGACACCGAAGGACATGACACCAAAGAGCCAATGGTGGTTGATGAAGGGCTGGTTGGGGCAGGTGAAGGAATAATGGTTGGTGTACAGCACATCCCGCTCGCCCTGGAGCAGCAGTTCGCCATTCTTGATATGGCGCCCGATGTCGACGGCAGCAAGATTGATGGGACGCGCCAGGTCCAGGGCAAGGATGGCAAAACAGAAAATCACCAGCAAGGATCTGAGGAACTGGCCGCGCAAGCGTAAGAAGGTGTTTTGGGACATCTGGTTTTAAGGATTATCCAGAAGCTCTGAGGTGCGCGCGATCTTGCCTTGCTTCAGGATCTCGCGGGTCAAGACCTGGGCATCAGCCAAAGAGACCTTGGCCAGACTTTCATGGAGTTTGGGCAGGTAACGGGCGTCCAAGCTGAAATGGCGCAGGCCCACCCCCAGGAGCACAGGCAGGAATTTAGGCTGGTGGGCCATGTCCCCGCAAATGCACACGTCCTTCTTGTATTTGTCCGCAGCTTCTACAACCTTCCGTAGTGCCCTTAGCACCGATGGGTGGTGCGGCAGGTACAGGTCCGCCACCTTTTCATTGGTGCGGTCAACGCCAAGCATGTACTGGATCAGGTCGTTGGTGCCGATGGAAAAAAAATCTGCTTCTTCTGCAAGTTCGTCGATGATCTCAATGACGGAGGGCAATTCGATCATGATGCCGATGGCTGGATGGGTGTGGTGCTCCGCGCGTTCGGCATCCAGATGCAGGATGCATTCCTGCACAATACCACGAGCCTCCAAAAATTCGTCGACCGATGAGATCATGGGAAAAAGGATGCGGATGTCCTTGCCCGCGCCGGCGCGCAGGATGGCCCGCACCTGCTGGACAAACACTTCTTTATGTTTCAGGGAAAAACGGATGGAACGCAGGCCGAGGAACGGATTCTCTTCCTTGCCATAATCATAATAAGAAAGCACCTTATCCCCGCCGATGTCGAGCGTCCGGAAGGTGATCTGCTTGCCCGGCATGCCCTCGACCAGGCGGCG
>JAYVSG010000046.1:0-6470 GCA_043775535.1 Candidatus Omnitrophota bacterium | reverse complement strand
GATCCGGCAGTTCAGGGAGAAATAGGCCTGTGTATACGGAATATTGGCATCTGAAGGAAAAACCTTTTGAACTGACCCCTGACCCGCGCTATGTGTATTATTCCAAGCAGGTCGAGGAAGCCTTGGTCCGTTTGATCTATACCGTACAGGACAAGAAGGGGGCCATGCTTTTGACCGGCCTTTACGGATGCGGGAAGACCGTGTTGAGCCGGGTCTTCTTGAATGAGCTGGTGGGGGCAAGGTTCGATGTCGCCCTCATCACCAATCCGCGTTTGAGCGCCAACGAATTATTGCGGGAGATCATCTACCAATTGGGTGGTGGCCTGCTTAAGAATGAAGAAAAGGGTGACTTGCTGCGTGTTTTCAATGAGATCCTGTATGCCAATGTGAACAGGGGGAAAGAGACCGTGCTCGTGATCGACGAGGCGCAGGCCATTGAGGACCTTGAGACCTTTGAGGAATTGCGCATGCTGCTCAATTACCAGCAGAACGACCGCTTCCTTTTGACCTTGATCCTGATCGGCCAGTCGGAACTGCGCAAACGCCTGAAGGAGCTGCCGCAATTGAAGCAGCGCCTGATCATTGACTGCCACTTGGACCCGCTGGATGAACAGGACACCCAACGATATATGGACCATCGGCTTGGGATCGCGGGGGCCAAGGAACAATTATTCGACCTGAATGCCAGGAAATTGATCTACCGTCATTCCGGCGGTATCCCCCGGGTGATCAACGGCATGTGCGATATGGCCCTTCTGGAAGGTTATATCCAGCAGAAGCATATCGTGGATGATGTCATCATCAAGAAGGTCGTTAAGGACAGCAATTTGGAGGCGGTGGTATGGGCGAACTAGAAAAGACATACAGGGACTTAACGACCCTGGTCCGCACTTCTGTCGACGGTAATATCGATAAAGGAAAGATACAGGCGGCCGTGGAAGGGCTTGTTGATATTTTTCAGAAAGAACCTTATAACGAACTGCTTTTGTTCTTTTATACGAATTCATCAGAGAATTATATTTACGGGCATATCGCGAACAGCACCATCCTTAGTATCGCTTTTGCCGTGAGCCTTGGGCTTTCCCGGGAAGATATTGTGGATGCAGGGCTTTGCGCCTTTGGGCATGATTTCGGCATGGTCGAATACCTGGAGTTGTTCAAGAAGCCGGCCCAGCTGACGTCCCATGAAAGCCGCAGCATCCAGCACCATCCGCAAAGGTCGGCAGAAATATTCAAGCCGCATTTTCCAGAGAGGGTGGTGGCCGCTATCCTGGACATGCATGAATTCGTTAACGGCAAGGGATACCCCAAAGGCAAGCTCGGTGCGGAAATATCGCCCCTGGCCAAGATCGTTTCCATTTGCGACATCTTTGAAGCCCTGACCCATGCACGCAATTTTCGCGGGGAGTTCACCCCGTATACGGCCATTAAGATGATCATCAAGAAGAAGGACATCATGTTCGACCGTAAGGTGGTCAAGAAATTCATTGAGTTCATGTCCATCTATCCTGTCGGCAACCTGGTCCGGATCAATACCGGTGAGACCGGGATGGTTATCGCCAGCAATCCCAGGTTCCCGACGCGCTCCATCGTGCGGGTGCTTTTGAATGACAAGAATGAGGTCAAGACCGAGGAGAAACTCGTGAACCTGTCCAATGACCCGATGCTCTACATCAGTGGTCCCATCGAGACAAAGGAAGAGAAGAAGATACTCAATGCGATCAAGCCCCGTGGGGATATTCTCCTTGGGATGTCCTTGCTTTGGATCTTCCTTTGCGGGATGCCCTTGGCGCGAGCGGTCGATTACCGGGACCTTGCCATTGAGCAAAGGCAGAAAGATATTTTGGAAAAGGCGCAGGCCCCTGATCCCAAAGAGATGGACAAGGCCTTGGAAGATGAGAAAAGGATCATTAAGGACCAACTTTCCGTCATCACCGGGGAAGAGGACACCAAGTACACCATTGTCAATGGCGACACCCTGCAGGTCACATATAAGGACCAGGGCCGGGATGTTAGCGGCGTGTACCAGGTCAATCCTGACGGTGAGATCGTCCTTCCCCTGATCGGGAAGACCAAGGTCTCAGGCATGAACCGCGGTGAGGCGCGCAACAGCTTGAATACGCAGCTGGCCGAATATATCCGTGTCCCGGCATTGACGGTGGAGATCAATGCGGCTGGGAAATACATTGTCTTGGGCGCAGCAGGTCCCGGTGTTTTTGAATTGCGTCCGGACTTAAGCGTGCTGGAAGCGGTGATCAATGCCGGTTACGACACGCGCCGGACGAACCTGAGCACGGTCCTGGTCATGCGCGGCGGCAAGGAAAAGCCCGAGATCATTAAATTGAACCTGAAGAAGATGGTCACCAAGGGCGACCGTTCAGATGATATCGCGGTCAAGCCGGGCGACCTGATCTATATTCCAAATACCTTCTTCTATGATTTTGAGGCCTTCAAGAATAATGTTTTCACCTATATCACGGATTATTACACCTTGGGCGGTTCAACGCTCATCCAACAGAAGCAAACCAGGAACAATACGAACTGATAGGATATGGAAAATTACGAATTGACCTTGGCTGAATATTGGCGCATCTTCCAGAAGAGAAGGGGCACGATCGCGGCCGTTTTTATCCTGGTCATGGCTTCAACGTTTGTATTCACTAAATTACAGACCCCGGTCTATGAGAGTGCCCTGGAATTGAAGATCGAGCGCCGCCAACCCCTGGTCAGTATCACGACACCTGAGCAGGGCGGTTCCGTAGATGTTTCCCCCGAAGGGGCCAACCTAGCCACGGACATCCGCCTCATCACAAGTCTTCCGGTCTTAAAGAAGGTGGCTGAGAAGATGGAAGTATTGCCCAATGCGCCGGATGAACGGGAAAAAGCATTGTACAACAGGGCCATGGCCTACCGCGACCTCGTCACCGTCGAACAGATCCATGGCACCAACATATTGAGTATCAAGGCACGTTCCAATGACGCGCAAAAAGCCGCTCTGATGGCGACCGCCATCGCGGATGTCTATGGGATCGAGAACGTCAAGGGCAGGAAGAAGCAGAATCAGTCCCTGATCGATTATATCGAACAGCAGCTGGAGGAATACCGCAAGCAATTACAGGAGCAGGAAGGCAAACTGCAGAAATTCAACCAGAACGAGAAGGTCTTTGAGGTGAATCCCAAGATCAAGGAGACCTTAGACCGCATGACCGTGCAGGGGACCTTTGAATTTGAAGGCGAGATGGTGCGGATAGACGCCGAGCTCAAAGCCCTGCAGGAGGCGGATTCCACCCGTGAGGTCAAGAGCATCTTCGACAAGATGACCAATGAGGACCTGTCCAGCGATTATGTCTTTGTCGGCCTCAAGCGTCGCTTGCTGGAATTGGAATTCGAGCGTTTCCTGCTCTTGATCGATTATACCGAGAAGCATCCGGCCGTGGTCGCCCAGGACAAGGTGATTGGAGAGATCAAGAACAAGATCGTCAATATCCTCAAGGCCAATCTGCACGGGGGGGCCGACCCGCAGATCGAGGGGGACTTGGCCATTGCCATCAAGAAACTGTTCTTGGAGACCCGCAAGGAAGTGCTGTACCGCATCGTCAATAAATTCTACGGGGACTCGGGCTCCTTGTCCTCGAACCAGGTGGAATACCTCGGCCTCAAACGCAATGTGGATCGCCTGCTCAACTCCTATGATGCCCTGATTATCCAAAGGGACGAGGCCAAGCTGAGTTTGGCCAAGATCATCGATGATGTGGTGACCGTAGTCTCACCGGCAACGCCTCCGCAAAAGCCCATTAAGCCGGATGCGGGCCTCAATTACCTGGTCAGCTGTGCCGTTGGTCTTCTGCTAGGCATGATCTTCGGCTTTATTAAGGAAAGCATTGATTCCTCGATCGGCACCATACAGGACGTGGAGCAGGAGCTGAACCTGTCGATCCTCGGGATCATCCCGCATATCGGCCAGGAGTATATTGCTTCCGGGTTCTTTGAGGAGATGGAAGAGCCTGATCGTAAGACAGTGCGGCAAAGGGCGAGGCTGGTCACCATAACCAATCCAAAATCATGGCCGGCGGAGAGCTATAAGATGCTCCGTTCCAACCTCACCCAATTGATGAAGGCAAAGAACCTCAAGACTATCTTGTTCACCAGTTCCGACAAGCAGGAGGGGAAGTCGGTGACGGTGGCTAATACGGCCATGTCCATGGCCCAGCTGGGCAAGAAGACGGTCTTGGTCGGTGCCAATATGCGCAGGCCCACGGATTTCAAGATCTTTGGCCTCAACCGTGAGCCAGGCCTGTCCGATATCCTCATGGGGAATGTCTCATGGAAGGATGTCATCAATACCTCATCGGATATCTTGATCGGTGGTTTCAACGTGGACGATCTCCTGCAAATGCCCGGCATTGATAATTTGAGCATCATCACCGCGGGTAGGCCTGTCGACAATGTGTCCGAACTCCTGGATTCCAAGGCTTTTGACCAGCTCTTGGTGGAGCTGAAAGTGTATTTTGACGTTATCATCATTGATTGTTCGCCGGTGATGGCTGTGCCGGATGCGGTCACCATGTGTGACCAGGTCGATGGCGTTGTCCTTATCTATAAGGTGGGACATACATCCAAACATGTGTTGAAAATGGCCCAATCCCATCTGATCAAGGCCAGGGCGAACCTGCTTGGTGTTGTCCTGAATGATATCAAGACCGAGGCCCAGGTCGGTTATTCCGCCTTCACCTACCGTTATTACGGGGAAAAACCTGAGAAGAACGAGAGGCTGGTCGATAAATGGAAGAAGATCTTCCAAAAAGCGAAACGGTCGGATGAGAGATCCCTGGATGCCTAGATCCATCCCGTCAGGAATAGCCCTTTTATCCTTATTCTTATTCTGCATTTTTGTCGGGAAGGCCGTCTCAACGGTGCCCTTTGTCCCGCTCATCGTTGCCGTCAGCATCTTCCTTTTCATTTTTGCTTTTGTCTACACGGACTGGGCCATGGTGCTTCTTATCTTCGCCATGCTCCTGTCCCCGGAATTCGTGGTCGGCGCCATTTCCAGGCACCGCGATATTGTCGTCAGGGTGGATGACCTTTTGATCGTGGTGTTCATGTTGGCCTGGCTGGCACGCGGCGCTATGGCCAAGGATGTCCGCTTCATACGGAAGCTTCCACTGAACCGTCCCATCTTTATCTTTGCCGCCGTGTTGGTCCTCGTCACCTTGAAGGCGATGATCGTGCGCGATGTTGTGCCCACGAAAGGGTTTTTCTACATATTCAAATATGTGGAGTATTTCATGGTCTTTTACCTGGCCGCCGGGGTGATCCGCACCCGTAAGCAGGTGGTCTCCTATCTGAAGGCCTTCATCATCGTACTGGCCATTGTCAACGTCTATGCCTTCCTGCAGATCGGCCATGCGTCGCGTGTTTCCGCCCCTTTTGAAACGAGTAGCGAGCCTAATACCCTGGGGGGATACCAAGTCCTGCTGCTTGGCATCATCATCGGTGTATTGACCCAGGCACGCTTGCGTGTATGGAAATGGCCCTTGTTGGCCCTGGCCCTGTTCACCCTGGTCCCGTTCGGACATACCTTGTCCCGCGCATCCTATTTGGCTATCGTTCCCATGTACCTCACCTTGATCCTGTTCAATAAACTGTCGAACAAGATGGCCCTGGTCGGCTTCCTTCTTGCCGCGGCCATTGTTTTTTTCATGTTCCGGCCAGAACACATCATGGACCGTTTCACATCCACCTTTAAAGCGGAGTACCAGGAGGGGATACCGCCGGTCGAGGTCATGGGTGTGACCCTTGGTTCTTCGCCGTCCGCCCGCATCCAGGATTGGGTGGAATTATTCCATATGTGGCAGCAGAAGCCCTTCTTCGGTTATGGCTTGACCGGTGTGCGTTTCGTGGACAGTGAGTTCATGAAGGTGCTGGTGGAAACGGGTCTCGTCGGATTCTCTGCTTTCATCCTGCTTATGCTTGCCATATTCCGGCAGACGCTTCGGATCTACAGGAACACCAAGGACGACCTATACAAAGGCCTGGCCCTGGGATTTCTAGCCGGTCATGTGGGAATGCTGTTCCATGCCATAACGGCTAATACCTTCACGATCATCCGTATCATGGAACCGTATTGGTTCTTGGCCGCCATTGTGATGATGATCCCGGAACTCGAACGTCCCAAGACAGAAGCGCCCAAGGCGGTGAAGCCGGGGCCAAAGGAACAATATATCCGCAATATGCAGTTCTTGCTTGATCCGGGGAAGAAGGCATGAGACAGCATTATGAACCGCACAAACAATTGAAGATGGGCACGAGGATCTGGGGGGAGATGTTCGCTGAGTTGTTTCAGTTCCGCGAATTGATCTTACGTTTATTCCTTAGGGACATATCTGCCAAATATAAGCAGTCATTATTGGGGCATGTGTGGGCTTTCTTGATGCCATTGGTCGCGATCAGCACCTTTATGTACCTTGGCC